>CANQTG010000018.1 GCA_947626715.1 uncultured Lachnospiraceae bacterium
GCTCGGAAAGCGGAAGCTCTTCCATATCATATCCCAGCCAGCCGTCGTATTCCTGCATATTGCTGTAATGACAGAGCACCGTGCGGTTTAGATCCAGAACGGCCAGATTTTCATGGCGGGAGAGGTTTTCTGCCTTAAATTCCGCCGTGCAGTCCTCCATATAAAACTCCTCCAACGTCGGGATAGTCAAAAGCGGGGCCATATCGGTATAGAGCGTATTGTTGCTGATATCCAGCAGCGTGAGCTTGGGAAGGCGCAGGATCGGTTCCGTTTTGAGGCGGTTCCCCAGTATGTAATGTAAGCGCAGCTCCTCTAAATCCTGAAGGCCGTCAAGGAAGGAAAGATCCTCGCAGTTACAGGAGTCCAGAACCAGACGCTTTAAGTTCTTTGCGTTCACGGCGGGCGCAGGGTTCCCGCTGCCCTGTATTTTTAGGGATTCCAGACGCTCGCAGCCGGCAAGGGAAGGGAGCGGCGTATCATAGTCTGCGCTGATCGCCAGCTCGGTCAGGCCGGTCAGATTTTCCAAGACCTGATAGCCGTCAAGGATTGAAGTATCCTCCAAAGAGAGCTTTTCTAACGAAGCGGCGCACGATGTAAGCGCGTCGATGGAAGAAAGGCTTGCGTCCTTTAGGGTCAGATCGGAAAGCTGCGGCATAGAGCCGACAAAGCCGATATCCTTCAGTCCCTCCGACTGAATGGAGAGAGACTGTAAATGCGGCAGATCGTAGAGCGCGGTATAGTCGGAAAGATCGTTGCAGCCGGTAAGGCTTAACTGCGTTAAGCCGGGCGTGCCGGAGAGCGCGCCGATATCCGTAAGGTTCACGCAGTTCGCAGAGAGCGAGCGCAGATTCGGGAAAGCTCCCAGAGCGTCTAAAGATTCCATTGAGGAAGAGGAGGTCTTGATCGTCTCGATCCTACCG
Source organism: uncultured Lachnospiraceae bacterium (assembly GCA_947626715.1). Classification (GTDB taxonomy): domain Bacteria; phylum Bacillota; class Clostridia; order Lachnospirales; family Lachnospiraceae; genus VSOB01. Next base: position 921 of record CANQTG010000018.1, read on the forward strand.
GGGTCTGCAAGGCCGCCCGCGAGCTCTTCCAAAGTCAGATCGGAAGCGATATCGCGCAGCTGCATCAGCGGATAGAGATCGCCCGGACGGAGATTCCCGTATTCCACGCATAGGGACGTAAGATTAGGGAAACAGGTAATATCTGCAAAATCCAGCTCCAGATTTTGATTCCAGTAATATTGATACGTCGTCTGATCCGCAAGGACGCAGTCGATACATTCCCGCAGATCCTCCTCGTCATAATAAAAATACAGTCCCGTTACCTGCGAGAGCTCTGCGGGATCGACCTCGTCGAAGCGTTTCCCGAATACTTGGGAAACGATCGCCTGAAAGCCTGCGGACAGAGGCTTATCGCGCAGCTGGGTGATAAATTCCGGGTGATCTGTCGTCACGGCGTTATCAGAGCCGGATACGGCTCCATAATTGTCGTTATTTTCTTCCGTTGCGGTTTCTTCCGCCGTCTTATCGGAAGAAGAATTGATAGAAGTCACGCTCAAGAGCGCGATCAGTGCGCTGAAAAGAATAATGCCGGAAGCGGTCGCCCCGATAACGCAGGCGGCTGTATTTTTGTTCTTATCCCTTACCGTGGTGACGGTGATCCTTTGCGGCGCGGGATTTTGATACGTGGGCGGCGCGGAAGCCTGCCCCTGCGCGTCGTTTTGATAAGGAGGCTGTGTTGGAATCTGCTGCGGCACGGGGTTCTGATATGTGGGCGGCGCGGAAGCCTGCCCATGCGCGGCGTTCTGATAGGGAGACTGTGTTGAAGTCTGCTGCGGCGCGGGATTTTGATATGTGGGCGGCGCGGGGTTCTGTCCCTGCGCAGGATTTTGATACGGAGGCTGCGGCTTGGACTGTTGCGGGATATCGGGGGTTAGGATCTGGTAATAGCCGCATTCCGGGCAGACCATGCGGCCGCCGCTTTCTCTCATTTTGGTAGAACAGATCGGACATTTTTCCAGTTTCATAGGTATGGGGTTTCCTTTCCTAAATTTTGTTTTTCTTATGATACCACGATTTCGCAATGCGTAAAAATTCGCAGTGCGCACTCGAAAATCTGCGATTTTCTCGTTCGCGGGCTTCGCCCTATGAAAACAGCGTCCGGGGAAATCGTCTGCAAGCCGCCGCGGCCGCTGCGTTTTCACTAAGATTCCTCGAAACTCGCAGTGCGCACTCGAAAATCTGCGATTTTCTCGTTCGCGGGCTTCGCCCTATGAAAACAGCGTCCGGCAAAATTATCTGCAAGCAGAAATTTTGCCGTTCTCTGTTTTCGCACTGCTCATTGCCTACGCGGACATTATACCATATCAGCAGGAAATCAAGCGCGAGCATAGCGAGCATTTGATTTCACCTGATATGGTAACGACAGAATCTGGGAGCGCGCAGCGCGGCGGCTGCGTAGCAGACGGATTCTGGAGTTTATTATATCATAAAAGCGCAAACTGCGATATCCCTGTTTTTCCTTGTGCGAATGCGTCTGTATGTAGTAAAATAAAAACGGATATTTTTTAGGGACAAAACGAGGAGAAAGGGAGAGCGCGGAAAATGGCAGTGATAGGGATCGATCTTGGGACAACCAATTCTTTGGCCGCGGTATGGCGGGACGGGCGCGTCGAGCTGATCCCAAATGCGTTTGGGGAATATCTGACGCCCTCGGTCGTCAGCTTTGGGGAAAACGGGGAAGTCTATGTAGGCAGGGTGGCAAAGGAACGGCTCATCACCGACCCGGACGATACCTTTGCGGAATTTAAAAGAAATATGGGAACGGCATACCGGTATCAGAGCGGCGGGAAGTATTATTCGGCGGAAGAGCTTTCTTCCTTTGTACTGCGCAAGCTGAAGGAAGATGCGGAAGCGTATCTTGGAGAGGACGTGACGGAAGCGGTAATCAGCGTCCCTGCCTATTTTAATGACGATAAGCGCTGCGCTACCAAAAACGCGGGGAAGCTGGCGGGCCTTACGGTGGAGCGGCTGATCAATGAGCCGTCCGCGGTCGCCCTCAGACACCATATGGGGAGGCAGGAGGGAGAGACGTTTATCATTTTTGATCTTGGAGGCGGGACGCTGGACGTCTCTTTGGTCGAGGCCTTTGATAATATGGTAGAGATTCAGGCGGTGGCCGGGGACAATTATCTGGGCGGCAAGGATTTTAACGAGGTCATTGAAAGGGCGTTTTATGAAGAAAACCATCTCCTGAAGGATACGCTCTCGGCGCACGAACGCGGGATTGTGATAAAGGAGGCGGAAGCCCTAAAGCGCGAGCTGACAGAGCGCAACGCCGCGGAGCGCAGGATACGGCTCGGGGAGCGGGAATATAAGATGAAGATGACGAATCAACATCTGATCCATATCGGCGCGGATCTGTTTAAGAGAATGTCCCTGCCGATCCGTCAGGTTATCAACGACGGCGGCATGGGGCCGGAGGAGATCGATAAGGTCATACTCGTCGGCGGCTCTTCCAAAATGCCGGTGGTGAAAAGATATTTAAAGACCCTCTTAGATATCGACATCACGGTGGACGAAAGCCCCGATGAGAGTATCGCGCTCGGAGTCGGGATCGCGGCGGCGATCAAGCAGCGGCAGGGGGAGGTGCGGGATATGATACTGGCGGATATCTGCCCGTTTTCATTGGGAACGGCGATCTATGACGGCAGCTTTTCCCCGATCATCGAAAGGAACGATACGCTGCCCTGCAGCCGCACCGGATATTATGTGACGGTAGAGGACAATCAAACGAAGCTGACGTTTCCTATTTATCAGGGTGATAATCTGATGGCGAAGGACAATCTGCTGCTGGGCACGATGGAGATAAACGGCCTGCCTCCCGCGCCTAAGGGGACGGTAGGCGCGAACGTTACCTTTCTGTATGATATCAACGGCATACTGGATATTCGGATCGTCAGCGGCGCTCAAACCCTGCATAAAGTGATCCTGAATAAAAAGATCGGCCTGAGCGAGGAAGAGTTGAACCGGAGAATTTTGGAGCTGCGCCAGATGACCGTCAGTCCTCTGGAAGATGAAAATAATCTGTTCCTGATCGAGAAGGCAAAGCGGCTTTATCGGGAATGCAGCCCTAGTGTGCGCAACTATATTTCCAGAGAGCTCGCTCTCTTTAAACGCGCGCTGGGGCTTGGAAAGGGACGGGAGGCGCGGCAGGCCTATGTGCGTTTTTCACTCTATCTGGATGCGGTAGAGCAGAATAAATTTGAGTTTGACGGATTTGACGAATCTTTTTTTGAGGATGAGGGAAGCGATGACGATCTGGGAGAGGCTCGGGATAGAACCGACGACGGATATCAGGAGGATTAAGTCCGCATATGCCGCGGCAGCCGGAAAATGGCATCCGGAAGAATACCCGGAGGAATTTCAGGCGCTGCAGAAGGCTTATAAGGCGGCTGCGGCCTATGCAAAGCGCGGGGCGCGGAGCGCCGCAGTGCCGCAGGGGAAGCCGGAGCCCGCCCCTGCGCCCAAAGAATTGCTGGAAAAAACCGGGCCTGCGCCCGCGCCCGAAAATATGAAGCCGGAAAGACCGGATCCTGCACTAAAAGAATTGCCAGAAAAAATCGAGCCTGTCCCCGCGCTCGAAGCGCAGTCAGAAACGTCTCTCAAGAGAGCGGACGGACAGAGCGCGCCGCCGAAAACCCCCGCTCCCGTATCTGTGCCAAAAGCTGCGAAGCCGGAAAATCCTGTCCCCGCGCCAGAAGCGGATTTTGATTACAGCGAGGTGGACGTTTACGGGCAAAAGGAGCAGTTTTTCCGGGATTTTTTCCTGATCGCCAAAAATCCGTGCCTGATGAACAATCTGTATGCGTGGGAGCTGTTCCTATATCAGAGTTCCTCGGCGGAGCTGTTTACGGATACGGCGTTTCGGATCGATTTTGTGAAAACGCTGTGCGGCCTGTGGGGATTCCAGAGGAAAACGCTGTTGTTTCTGGAAAGCTTCCTAGAATCTTACCATAGGAAAGGGGAGCCTGCGCCCAACGGCGGATGGGAAACGCAGCTAGGCTGTTTTCGCAGAAAAAAGCGTTTTCGTATTTCCCTATCCGCGCTGAAAAAGGACGATTATGGAACGCGGGAGGGCGTGGCGTTTCAGGACAGTGTCATGGCGGTATTTCGGAAACAGAAACGTCGGATCGATTTTAAGAACAGGACGGACGTCGTGGATTATATGAGGGTTTATCTGCCCTATGCGCGTTCCCATGAGGATACCGTAGACTGGCTGTACCGCCAGAGAAGGAACGCAGACCGGATGCTCATGGGGATATGGGGCGTTTTCTTTGTGTCCACGCTGATCATGCTCGCGGCCGCGCTTATAGAAAACGGGCAGGATACGCCAAAGAGCGCGCAGGAGCGTGAAATACGGCAGAAATGGATGGAAGAGATGATCCCGCCGGAGGGCGGGGACGATATACCCGCCGGCGAAAACAAGCTCCTCTTGCGTTAGCGCGCGGGGCGTTCCCCGAGCTGTCGCAGGATCTCTTCCAACTGCCGGATCCCCTGCTTTTTAGAAACGATCAGGGAATCCAGAACCGGATACAGGCTTTGACAGACCGGATAAGCAAGGGCGTTTTGGGACATTTCGACCGCTCCCCTGTGATGGGGGAGCATTTCATAGATAAAGTCTTTGGCGGGATCGCCGGTAACGGGCGCGCGCCTCATATCGCGGAACATAGCTTCCAGAATCCGGCTGACCTGCGCCTGATATCTGGCGACGTCCTCTCCGGGATTTCGCATGAGCGCGCAAGGAAGCTGTATGCCCTGCAGGGCCTTATTACGCTGCTCCTGCATGGAGATGATCTGGATAGCCGCGTTTCGCAGCGCGGGCTCGTTCGTATTGTCTAGTATGTTCTGCGACATCTCAACCGCCGCGCGGTGGTGCGGCAGGATCTGCACGATAAAATTATGGGAAATGCTCCGTGTGAGTCTGGCGCATGTCATGGCCTCTGTCATTCGGTCAAGGATCGCGTCGAAGCGGGACAGATAGCGTTTTTCAGAAGGAAAACCATGATCGTAATATGCCATCGCAACCCCTCCCTTTGCTAATACAATATTCGGCGCGCCTTTTTAGGTGACGGGGAGCTGCGATACGAAAAAGGGGCTGCCGCGATCAGATTTCAAAGTCGGAGGAATGGGAAGATGAAGGAAACTTCCATGCTCAGAGAATTAAAGGGGATCGGGGAAAAGACGGAGGCGGTCTTTGCGCGGCTCGGGATCGTAACGGCGGGCGATCTGCTGCGGCATTATCCTCTGGGATACGACCGCTTTGGAGAGCCCGTCGGGATCCCCGAGATAAAGGAGGGGGAGCTGTGCGCCGTGCGCGGACGGCTGCGCGGCGGGATCTCCACCAGAAAGATAAGGAATCTGACGATTTCCGTATGCAGGGTATCGGACGGGGCGGGAGAGCTGTCGCTTACCTTTTTTAATATGGCGTATCTGAAAAATATCGTAAAACCGGGAACCGATTATATCTTCCGCGGCACGCCGCAAAGGGGAGCGGGCGGCTGGAAGATGGAACAGCCCGCCGTTTATACACAGGAAGTCTATGAAAAGCTGACGGGCGCGCTGCAGCCGCGCTATCCGCTGACGGCGGGGCTGAGCAACCATGCGCTGGCCAAAGCGGTGCGGCAGGCGCTTGAGCGCGTGGAGACGGAGGAGTATCTGCCGGAGGAGATCCGCGAACGATATGCGCTGACGGGACTGAAGGAGGCGTTTTGGGGGATCCATTTCCCGCAGGATGCGGATATGCTACGGCGCTGCCGCAGAAGGCTGGTATTCGACGAGTTCTTTTTGTTTCTGCTGCAGTTGCAAAGGTACAGGCAGCACGGCGCGCGCGCCGAAAACCCGCATCCGCTGATCGAGACGGCGGATACGGAGCGCTTTTTGGAACGCCTCCCGTATTCCCTCACCGCCTCCCAGCAGAGGGTATGGGAAGAGATCAGGGGCGATCTGCAGGGAAAGAGACTGATGAACCGGCTGGTACAGGGGGACGTAGGGAGCGGCAAGACGATCATCGCGGTGCTGGCGCTTTTGATGACGGCGGCGAACGGCTGTCAGGGCGCGCTGATGGCCCCGACGGAAGTGCTGGCGCGGCAGCATTTTGAGACGATCTGCGATATGACAAGACGTTACGGCCTGCCCTTTACGCCGGCGCTGCTGACAGGCTCCATGACAGCGGGGGAAAAAAGGAAGCGGTATGCGCAGATAGAGTCCGGCGGCGCGAACGTGATCGTAGGCACGCACGCCCTGATTCAGGAAAAAGCCGTATACCGGAATCTGACGCTTGTTATCACTGACGAGCAGCACCGCTTCGGAGTTCGCCAGCGGGAGGCGTTAGCGGGGAAGGGGCAGGATACGCACGTGCTCGTGATGAGCGCCACGCCGATCCCGAGAACGCTGGCGATCATCCTGTACGGCGATCTGGATATCTCCGTGATCGACGAGCTCCCCGCCCACCGCCTGCCGATCAAAAACTGCGTGGTAAACGGCGGCTATCGGAAAAAAGCCTATGAATTTATCCAAAAGGAGATCGAAAAGGGCAGACAGGCGTATGTGATCTGTCCGATGGTCGAGGCGGGAGAAATGGAAGGGCTGGAAAACGTTGCGGACTATACGGAAAAGCTGCGCGGCGTCTTCCCCGACAAGGTACAGATCGCCGCCCTCCACGGCAGAATGAAGCCCGCGGATAAGAACCGTATCATGGAGGCGTTCGGGCGCGGCGATATCGATATCCTAGTTTCCACGACGGTGATCGAGGTAGGCATCGATGTCCCGAACGCGACGGTCATGCTGATAGAGAACGCGGAACGCTTCGGCCTTGCGCAGCTCCACCAGCTCAGGGGGCGCGTGGGACGGGGGAAGTCGCAGTCGTACTGTATCTTTGTCAGCGCCTCCGACCGGGATGATACGATGGAGAGGCTCTCGATTTTAAACCGTTCCAACGACGGCTTTTATATCGCGGGAGAGGATCTAAGGCTCAGGGGCCCAGGCGATATGTTCGGTATCCGACAGAGCGGCGGCATGGATTTTAAGCTGGCCGATATCTATCGGGACGCCGGGGAGCTTAGGGACGCGAGCGAGGCGGCGAAGCGGTACGCGGAGGATGAGAGACTCCTTTCTTTGCTTCCTCATGTTGACTTTAGAGGTATCTGAAAGTAAAATAAGAGAAGTAAAATTTGGGAAACGTACGGGAAAGGGAGAAAACGTGGCAGATATTGCGATCGTAACAGACAGCAACAGCGGCATTACGCAGCGGGAGGCAGAGGAACTGGGAGTATTTGTGCTCCCAATGCCGTTTATGATAGATCAGAAAACCTACTATGAGGAAAAGGATCTGACGCAGGAGGAATTTTACCGGAAAATGGAGATGGGCGCGGAGAGCATGACCTCGCAGCCCGCGCCGGATGAGGTCATGCAGCTTTGGGACAGCGTCCTTCGCATCCATGACGAGCTCGTCTATATCCCGATGTCGAGCGGGCTTTCTAGTTCCTGCCAGACGGCGCAGCTGCTCGCGCAGGACTATGACGGCAGGGTCGCGGTCGTAGACAATCAGCGTATCTCCGCAACGCAGAGAAGGAGCGTGATGGACGCGCTGTTCCTTGCAAGGGAGGAAGCGATGAGCGGCCTGCAGATCAAACAATATCTGGAAGCGGAAAAATTCCATTCCAGTATCTATATCATGCTGGATACGCTGACCTATCTAAAGCGGGGCGGACGTATCACCCCCGCCGCGGCCGCGCTGGGCAATATCCTGCGTTTGAAACCGGTCCTGCAGATTCAGGGGGAAAAGCTGGACGCTTTTGCCAGAGCGCGCACGGCGGCGCAGGGCAAGTCGATCATGACCGGAGCGGTCAAAAGCGATATCGCAGAGCGTTTTGGCGGACAGGAGGAGAACGTCTGGCTGGATATCGCGCACAGCGACAACGAAGAAGGGGCGGAGCGCTTCCGGGAAGAGCTGAAAAGGGAATTTCCCCATCATGAGATCGGGATACAAAGGCTTGCCCTGAGCATCGGCTGCCATATCGGGCCCGGCGCGCTGGCGGTCGCCTGCTCGCAGAAGATCCCCCTGCAGGCGCGTTAGAAAGCTCGACGCCGCCCATCTGATATGTAAGACCGGAGCCATGCCCGCGCAGCGCGGGGATCTATTTGGAGGAGTGAACATGAGTAAAACGATCAGTATCGTAGGAGTCGGTATGGGCAATCCCGATCTGCTGACCAAAGAGGCGAGGTGCGCGCTGTTAGACGCAGAGCTGATCATCGGCGCGAAGCGGATGCGGGATACGCTGCCGAAAAACTGTCAGGGGGAATATCGCGAGACCTCAGACGGGAAGAAAATACTTTCCCTGATAGAAGAGACGGACTGTGAAAATATCGCGGTCTGCATGTCCGGGGACAGCGGATTCTACAGCGGGACGAAAGGGCTGATCTCCCTCCTTTCTTCCAGATACGAGGTAAGGACGTTGGCCGGGATCTCCAGTATTTCCTATCTGTCGGCGAAAAGCGGCGTTTCATGGGAAAACGCCTGCATTGTCAGCCTGCACGGCAAAAAAGAGAACTGGATCCACGCGGTCAGAACGCACGAAAAGACCTTCCTGCTCTTAGGCGGGAATCTGCGCAGCGTGGTGGAAAAGCTGTGTCTGGCCTCTCTGGGCTCGTGCCGCCTCATCGTCGGGATACGCCTGTCGGGGCCCGACGAGAAGATACTGGATATCACGGCAAAGGAGCTGCTTGAGAAGGGCGGGATTTTGGAGGACAGCGAGGGCGCGCTGTGCGTGATGTTCGTACTCAATCAGGACGCCGTCTGCCGGACGGCCTCCTTTGGGATCCGCGACGAGGAATTTATCAAAGGACAGGCGCCGATGACAAAGAGTGAGGTGCGCGCGGTGACGATGAGCAGACTGCGCCTGCGGGAGGATGCGGTGGCTTACGATATCGGAGCCGGCACGGGGACGGTCTCCGTCGAGATGGCCGCGCAGGCGTGGCGCGGCAGCGTTTACGCGATCGAGCACGGCGCTAAGGCGTTAGAGCTTCTGCGCGCCAACAAAGGCAGATTCATGGCCGAAAATCTGGAGATCATAGAGGGGAAAGCGCCCGATGCGCTGGAAGGGCTTCCCGCGCCCGACGCGGTATTTATAGGAAGCGGCAAGGGAGAAAAGGAAAAGATCCTAAAGGCCGTCCTTCAGAAAAATCCGTCGGCGCATATCGTGATGAATGTGATCTCGTTAGAATCCCTGAGCGTGGCCCTGACCGTGATCCGCAAGCTCGGCCTGATCGATGTGGAGATCACGCAGATTACCGCGGCGCGCGGGCGGGAGATCGCAGGACAGCATTTGATGGACGGACAGAATCCCGTCTTTATCATCTCGGCGGACGGAAGCGGCGCATAAAATAAAGGGTGACATTTTTTGCAGAGGGAGCGCTGCGCAGATAAAAGAGACGCTTTTTATGCAGTTCGCGGAAAGGAGAAGCGCCGTGTCGGCTTTGCATGGTTTTTTTCTGACATTTTCCATCTATTCCGCGCTTCCCGCGCCGTCCGGGGAGCGGGACCGTAAGAGCATGGACTGGATCCCCTGCTTTTTCCCCTTTGTCGGTGTTTTGACCGCATCGGTCATCAGTTTTCTGTGGGCGCTCCGGCTGCGTATCGGTGTCTTTGTGCCCTTTGCGGTGTTCGCTTTCGCGGGAAGCGTAGTTCCCGTTCTCCTAAGCGGCGGGATCCATCTGGAAGGCTTTTTCCATACGATGGAGTCCCTGCGGCGCGGGGAGCGAAAGGACGCTCCAAAGGCCGAGGGGACTTTTATCGGCGCGTCTGCAGCCGTCAGCCTGATCTGCGAGCGGTTTTTGTATGCGGCGGCGCTCTTCCTTACCCTAGAGGAACGACAGGCCCTCTATCTGGGGATCGGCTTCGTCCTCTCTAGGACGTTGGCCGCCATAGCGGCGGTACTGGCAAAGGGCTCGGGGAGAGAGGACGCGTCCTATCTGTGCGTATCGGACCAGCATAGGGGCAGAGCTCTTGCCGTATTGTCCCTATGGCTCCTTTTGGCGGCGGCGGGAGCCTACGTCCTGTACGGGATCGCGGGGATATCCTGCGCCGCGCTCAGTCTCCCCGTGTTCTTTCTCTATGCGTATATGGCGCGCAGACGTGCGGACGGCCTGCCGGAGAGGCTCTCCGGCTGCTTTATCGTCGTATATGAGCTCGTTTTCGTATGGCTGACGGGGAGCATGGGGTATGTGTGGAATCTGTTGTAACCCATAAAGGAGGAAACATGCAGGCGGTCTTTATCCGGCACGGAATGACGGCGGGGAATCGGGAAAAACGCTATATCGGGGGCAGGAGCGACGAAGGGCTCTGTAAAGAGGGAAAGGAGCTCTTGCGCGCGCTGCGGATATCGGGATTCTATCCGGCTGTGGATACGGTCTATGCCAGTCCTATGCGCCGCTGTCTTGAGACGGCGGAGATCCTGTACCCGGAGATCCGTCCACAGATCGTAGAGGGCTTTCGGGAGTGCGATTTCGGCCTGTTTGAAAATAAGACCGCGCAGGAGATCGCTGAGCTGCCGATTAACTGGGAGTGGAGCGGGGATCAGGAAAAGGTGCGCTTTCCGGGCGGGGAGGATTCGGAAGCGTTCATACGCCGCAGCGTAAAGGCGTTCACGGAGCTTATGGAGAGAGAGGCGCAGATCCCTCGGGCGGCCTTTGTCGTGCACGGCGGCACGATCATGGCGCTGCTCTCAAGGCTGGATGAAAAGCGGGGAACCTTTTACGACTATCATCTGGAAAACGGGGAAGGATATCTGTGCGAGATCGACCAAAGCTCCCGGATACCGACGCTGCGGGGCTGCCGGAGGCTGGAAAACGGGGCATAGGCAAAGGATATGGGGCCGGGGACGGACGCGCGCGGGGCTGTGGGGCGCGGCGGCGTTCCCGGGCGTTTTGTTTGACAAACACCGCTTTTTTGAGATATCATGTCACCAACCGGAAATTTGAGGGAGAGATCACGTTATGGCAAAAAAAGAATCCTACGACGCTTCCAGCATTACCGTTTTAGAGGGCTTAGAAGCGGTTCGCAAGCGCCCCGGCATGTATATCGGGAGCGTATCGACAAAGGGGTTAAATCATCTGATCTATGAGATCGTGGACAACGCGGTGGACGAACACCTTGCCGGATACTGCAGCGAGATCAGGGTCGTCCTGAACGCGGACGGTTCGGCGACAGTCTCCGATAACGGGCGCGGGATCCCGGTCGGAATGCATGAAAAGGGAATGAGCGCGGAGCGGCTCGTCTTTACGACGCTGCACGCCGGGGGCAAGTTCGACGATTCGGCCTATAAGACGAGCGGCGGCCTGCACGGCGTAGGCTCGTCCGTAGTCAACGCGCTGTCCGCGCGCCTTACGGTGCAGATCAAGCGGGACGGGTATCTGTATGAGGACAGCTATGAGCGCGGCAATCCCGTAACGCAGCTGGAAGGCGGACTGCTGCCGGTTATCGGCAGGACGAAGGAGACGGGGACGAGCGTCACCTTCCTGCCGGACGATACGATCTTTGACAGGACGCGCTTTAAGGAGGACGAGGTCAAGAGCCGCCTGCATGAGACGGCGTACTTAAATCCCGCGCTCACGCTCTTTTTTGAGGACAGGCGCAGGGAAGAGCCCGAGATTTTGACCTTTCGGGAGCCGGACGGTATCATGGGCTTTGTCCGCGATATGAACCGCTCCAAAGAGACGATCCATGACGTGATCTGCTTTCGGGGAGAGAGCGAGGGCATTTCCGTGGAGGTCGCGTTCCAGTATGTCAACGAGTTCCACGAAAATATTTTAGGCTTCTGCAACAATATCTACAACGCGGAGGGCGGGACGCACTTAACGGGCTTTAAGAGCGTCTTTACGACGGTCATCAATAATTACGCGCGGGAATTAAATATATTGAAGGAAAAGGATGCCAATTTTACGGGGGCCGACGTGCGCAACGGCATGACGGCCGTCATATCCGTCAAGCACCCCGATCCCCGCTTTGAGGGACAGACGAAGACCAAGCTGGATAATCAGGACGCGGCGAAGGTCGTGGCGAAGGTCACGGGGGACGAGATACAGCGTTACTTCGACCGGAATCTGGAGGTTTTAAAAAATGTGATCGGCTGCGCCGAGAAAGCGGCCAAGATCCGTAAAACGGAGGAAAAGGCAAAGACCAATCTGCTGAGCAGGCAGAAATTTTCCTTTGATTCCAACGGGAAGCTGGCGAACTGCGAGAGCAGGGACGCCTCCCAGTGCGAGATCTTTATCGTGGAAGGGGATTCCGCGGGCGGCAGCGCGAAGACCGCGCGCAACCGCATGTATCAGGCCATACTGCCGATACGGGGAAAGATACTGAATGTGGAAAAGGCCAGTATCGATAAGGTGCTCGCCAATGCGGAGATCAAGACCATGATCAACGCCTTCGGCTGCGGCTTTTCCGAGGGCTACGGAAACGATTTTGATATTTCCCGGCTGCGCTATGACAAGATCATCATCATGGCGGATGCGGACGTGGACGGCGCGCATATCTCCACGCTCCTCTTAACGCTGTTTTACCGTTTTATGCCGGAGCTGATCTACGAGGGGCACGTCTATATCGCAATGCCCCCGCTCTATAAGGCGATGCCCGCAAAGGGGAAGGAAGAATATCTCTACGACGACAAGGCGCTGGAACGCTACCGGAAGCGGCACAAGGGGCCGTTTACCCTGCAGCGTTATAAGGGGCTTGGAGAAATGGATTCGCAGCAGCTTTGGGAGACGACGCTCGACCCCGAGACGCGCCTTTTAAAGCTGGTGGAGATCGAAGACGCGCGTATGGCCTCAGAGATCACGGAAATGCTGATGGGGACGGAGGTCCCTCCCAGAAAAGCGTTTATCTATGAACATGCGACCGACGCGCAGCTCGATATATAGGAGTCATAGGGCATGGACGAGAGAATCATAAAAACCGAATATTCGGAACTAATGCAGAAATCCTATATTGATTACGCGATGAGCGTCATTATCGCAAGGGCCCTGCCGGACGTGCGCGACGGCTTAAAGCCGGTGCAGCGGCGCACGCTGTACGATATGTATGAGCTGGGCATCCGCTATGACAGGCCCTATCGGAAGAGCGCGCGTATCGTGGGCGATACGATGGGCAAGTACCACCCGCACGGCGACAGCTCCATTTATGAAGCCCTTGTCGTCATGACGCAGGATTTTAAGAAGGGACTGCCGCTAATCGACGGGCACGGCAATTTTGGCAATATCGAAGGGGACGGCGCGGCGGCAATGCGTTATACGGAGGCAAGACTGCAGAAGATCACACAGGAAGCCTTCCTTGCCGATCTGGATAAGGACGTCGTGGATTTTATCCCCAATTTTGACGAGACAGAGAAGGAGCCCGCCGTCCTGCCGGTAAAGCTGCCCAATCTCTTAATTAACGGTTCGGAGGGGATCGCGGTCGGTATGGCGACCAGCATTCCGCCGCATAATCTGGGCGAAGTCATTGACGCGCTCAAGGCTTATATGCTGGATAACTCCATAACGGTAGAGGGCCTGATGAAATATATCAAGGGCCCGGATTTCCCGACCGGCGGCATCATCACCAATAAGTCCGAACTGGCGGAGCTGTATCGGACAGGCAGCGGCAAGGTCAGGATACGGGGCCGGGTGGAGGTCGAAAAGGGAAAGGGAGGACGGCAGAATCTGGTCATTACCGAGATCCCCTATCCGATGATAGGCTCCAATATCGCCAAATTCTTATCCGACGTGGCGGCGCTGGCGGAGACGAAAACGACGCAGGATATCGTGGATATCTCCAATCAGTCCTCCAAAGAGGGGATCCGTATCGTCATCGAGCTGCGCAGGGATACCGATATCGAGAATTTTAAAAATATGCTCTATAAAAAGACCCGTCTGGAGGACACCTTCGGGGTCAATATGCTCGCGATCGCAGACGGGCGGCCGGAAACGATGAGCCTTCTGCAGATCATCCGCGCCAATGCGCAGTTCCAGTTTGAGATCGCGACGCGGAAATACAAAACGCTCCTTGCCAGAGAGCAGGAAAAGAAAGAGGTTCAGGAGGGGCTGATCAAGGCGTGCAACGTCATCGACCTGATTATCGAGATCCTGCGGGGCTCCCGCGATCGGGCGATGGCGAAGGCGTGTCTGGTGGAAGGCAAAACCGACGGGATCAAATTCCGATCCCGGGAATCCCGCGTTATGGCGCAAATGCTGCTCTTTACCGAAAAGCAGGCCAACGCGATACTGGAAATGCGCCTTTACCGCTTGATCGGGCTTGAGATCGAGGCCCTTGTCAAAGAGCATGAGGAAACGCTGGCGAATATCTACCGTTATGAGGATATTCTGGAACGCAGGGATTCCATGACGCAGGTCATCGTCAACGAGCTGGACGCCATCAAAAAGGAATATGCCAGAAAGCGCAGGACTGTGGTGGAGGACGCCGCGCAGGCCGTCTTTGAGGAAAAAAAGGCGGAGGAGATGGAGGTCGTATTCATGATGGACCGCTTCGGCTATGCCAGAACGGTCGATCCCGCGGCCTACGAGCGCAACCGCGAGGCCGCGGATGCGGAAAACCGCTATGTCTTTCCCTGCAAGAATACGGGGCGTATCTGCCTGTTCACGAATACGGGGACGCTCCATACGATCAAGGTGATGGATCTGCCGTTCGGAAAATTTCGGGATAAGGGAGTCCCGGTCGATAATGTCAGCAATTATGATTCCGCCGCCGAGAGTATCGTCTATGTAACGGATCAGTCCGCGCTCAATCTCTGCCGCGTGCTCTTTGCGACGAGGCTCTCCATGTTAAAGATCGTGGACGGCGGGGAATTTGACGTGACGAAGCGCACCGTGGCCGCGACGAAGCTCCAAGAGGGGGACGAGGTGCTCAGCGTGGCGGCGCTCAGAGAGGAAAGGGAGATCGTCCTTCGATCGACGGACGGCAGCTTTCTGCGCTTTTCGATCGAGGAGATCCCGGAAAAGAAAAAGGGGGCGGTCGGCGTGCGCGGCATGAGACTAAACGAGGACGCATATCTGGAAGCCGTTTATTATCTGGGGAGCGGGGATCAGACCGTGATCCCGTACCAAAACGGGCAGCTCGAGCTCTCTAAGGTCAAGGCGGGGAAGCGGGACACGAAGGGCGTAAAGGCGCGCGCACAGCAGAAAGGAAAGGATACGGGCTTATGAGAGTGATCGCGGGAAGCGCGCGCAGTCTGCCGTTAAAGACGCCGGAGGGCACGGGCACGAGGCCGACGACGGACAGGATCAAGGAAACGCTGTTCAATATGCTGCAGACATACATACCGGACTGTGTCTTTCTCGACCTGTTCTGCGGAAGCGGCGCTATCGGCATTGAAGCGCTCAGCCGGGGCGCGAGGCGTGCTTATTTTGTGGAAAACGACAGGCGCGTGATCCGATATGTGCGGGAGAATCTTGCCTTTACAAAACTAGAGGATCGTGCGGTCGTGCTGCAGTGGGATGCGCTGAGCGTTTCCCCACAGATCCGGGAAGACTTTGTCGATGTGATCTTTCTGGATCCCCCGTATGGGAAGGGGCTGGAGCGGCAGGCGTTAGACGCCCTGAAGGATCGGCCCTTCGTTACGCAGGATACGCTGATCGTGATAGAGGCGCTGCGGGAAGAGGATTTCTCTTGGGCAGAGCAGGCGGGATTTTCCGTCACAAAGGAAAAAAAATACAAGACCAACAAGCATGTGTTTCTCAGGAGGGACCGATCAGATGAAAACAGCGATCTATCCGGGCAGCTTTGATCCGGTGACATACGGACATCTGGATATTATCCGGCGGGCGGCGACCGTTTTTGACCAGCTTATTATCAGCGTTTTGAATAATGTGAAGAAGATACCATTGTTTTCTGTAGAGGAACGTGTTAAAATATTGAAGGAAGTGACGAAAGATATCCCGAATGTCAGGATCGAATCTTTCAGCGGCCTGCTGGTTGACTATGCAAGTCAAAAGAATGTAGACGTTATCGTCAGGGGGCTGAGGGCGATCACGGATTTTGAATATGAGCTTCAGAACGCGCAGACGAACCGGCTGTTGTCGAAGGGGAAGCTCGATACGATGTTCTTTACGACCAGTCTGGAATATGCGTACCTCAGTTCGACGACGGTGCGGGAGATCGCGAGCTTCGGCGGGGATATCACCGACTGTGTCCCGGATTTTGTCAGCAGACTGATCTATCAGAAATATGGCATAAAGAGAGAGGCGGAGCATGAGCAGTAAGATTGAACAGTTAATAGACGAGATCGAACAGTATATCGACGGCTGTAAATATCAGGCGCTGTCCAATACCAAGATCATCGTAAATAAGGAAGAGATCGACGAGCTGCTGCGGGAGCTTCGTATGAAGACGCCGGATGAGATCAAGCGCTACCAAAAGATCATCAGCAATAAGGAAGCGATCTTAAACGACGCCAAGCAGAAGGCGGAGGCGCTGATCAATGCCGCGACCGTGCAGACGAACGAGCTGATCAACGAGCATGAGATCATGCAGCAGGCGTACGCGCAGGCCAATGAAGTGGTGGGAATGGCTACGACGCAGGCCCAGCAGATATTAGACAACGCGACGCTCGAGGCCAACGACGTAAAATCGGCCGCAATGCAGTATACGGACGATATCCTCGGCAATCTGGAAGCGATCATCGCGCATTCCATTGAGAATACGCGCCAGCAGTTCGAGCGCACGATCGCGTCCCTGCAAAGCTGCATGGATATCGTAAAATCCAACCGTATGGAGCTGCACCCCGAGTCCGCGGACGGAGAGACCGATCAGGAAAGCGAGCTTTCCGGCGAGCAGGATCCTGCGGATCTGCAGATCCTATAGGGATAGGAGAGAGGATATGAAGCTTAGGAAATGGATGGCAGCGGGACTGATCTCCGTGGTTTTGGCCGCGGCGTCGGTCCCTTCTTATATTGCGTCGGCTGCGCCGGCGGACGGCGTGGAGGTTTCAGAGGGGAAAAAGGAGATCGTGCTCGTGATCGACCCGGGGCACGGCGGCAGCAATACCGGCGGCCAGATCCCGGGGCTCATGGAAAAGGATATCACGCTGATCACGGCGCTTGCGATGAAGGAGGAGCTCGAAAAATACGAAGGGATCCGGGTGATCTTGACCCGCAGCGGCGATGAGGAGCTTTCCCTGTACGATCGGCCTAAGATCGCGAAGGACGCGGGCGCAGATCTGTTTATCAGCCTGCATTACAATAAGGCCGTGCCAAACCGCCTCTATGGGGCGGAGGTCTGGATCCCTTCTCTGGGAGAGAATTACGCGAGGGCCTACGCCTGCGGCGACCTGATTCTGAACGAGCTGTGCGACGGCTACGGGCTGTACCGCAGAGGGGTCAAGACAAAGGTCGGAAGCAGCGGAAAGGATTATTATGGCGTGATCAAATACGCTTCGGAATTTGGGATCCCTTCGATGATCGTTGAGCACTGCCATCTCGATAACGAGGAGGACGTCCCCTTCTTCAACAGCCCGGAAAAGCTGGTTATGCTTGGGAAGCTGGACGCGACGGGAGTCGCGAAATATTTCGGCCTAAGCTCAAAGCTCCTCGGCGTGGATTATTCCCATGTGGCCAAGACGAACGTCGCGCCTCCCCTTACCCCGGTCGTTCAGGACATAACGCCGCCGGAGACTGCGGCCGTCGTCTCTGCCTCTTTGGAAAACGGGCAGATCAGAGCCGTTTTGCAGGGCTCGGACCGTCAGAGCGGTATCTATTATTATGATTACAGTCTGGACGGCGGCCTTAGCTGGTCGCCGCTGCAAAGGTGGGACAGCGTGGAGACGACGGATACCGTAACGATACCGGGCAGCGCGCAGACGCTCACGATACGGGTCTATAACCAATACGATCTTGCGGCGCAGAGCCTTACGGCGGCGGTCTCTAAGGGCAGCGGCTGACAGGCGGCGCGCGGGCTTAGAGACAGAGCGCAAAGAGAATGCGGTAATACAGGGCCGCGAGCGCGCTCTGGCAGAGCTTATGCAGAAGATAGGGAAGGATGGGCAGATCGGTTTCCGCGATCATGGCATAGGTCTGCGCGATACAGGAGCAGCCGCCAAACTGCAGCATGGAAAGAATGAGCAGCGGATGCGCTTTCCCCGCCGCGGCGATGCCGCCGGTGATCTCAAGCAGCAGACAGAGGGGGACACGGAGGGGCAGAAAGGCCGGCGGGAACAGCCCGAGCAGATACTGCGGCAGTATGTTCAGGAGATTAAAAAAGACCATGTAGCCTCCTAATTTTGTAATGCTCTGAAGTCCGGCTGCGACGGACAGATCCAGAGCCTTTGCAAAGGAAGGAGGCTTTTGCGGCGCAGGGGCGGGGAGCCTTCCGTAAGCGATCCGCGCGCCATAGTACAGACGCCGAAGGAACAGCCCGTAGAGGAGCGGGATCCCGTACATACCGAGCAGATAGAAACGCACGGGGATCTTGGAGGGCAGAAAGGGCAGGACGAAGCCGGTAAAAAAGACGGGGCCTATATTGTTGCAGAAGGCCAGCAAAAGCTCCGCCTCGTCTTTGGCGATCTGCTTTTCGCGGTAGAGCTGCGCGGCCGTTCCCGCCCCCATCGGGAACCCGCAGAAAAACCCGACGACGATCCCGTACAGACAGCGGTCGTTTAGACGGTAGAGGGGATAGAGCAGAGGGCGGAAGCATTTGGCAAAATGCCCGGATAAGCGGAGCCGTATCATCATGCCGGAGAGCACCATAAACGGGAAGAGCGTCGGGATCATATTCTGGAACCATGTGTTGAGACCGACGAGCGCATAGGAGAGGGCCTGTCTGGGATAACGAAGGATTACCCAGCTAATTGAGAGGAAAAAAAGGAGCTGCGCTGATTTTTTTATTAATTTTTGCAAGAAAACACCCCAAAACGGCAAAAATGATGTATACTCAATACATATGTGCCGGGAGAAGGATTCATGCGCTTGGATAAATATCTGACACAGGCCGGTTTCGGGACGAGGAGCCGGGTAAAAGAATATATCCGAAGGGGGCTCGTCACCGTGGACGGGCAGGTGGAGAAAAGCCCGGACCGCAGGATAGCAGAGGAAGGCGCGGCGGTCGTCTGTCAGGGAAGGGCGGCGGTATGCCCAAAAACGCTCTGGTATATGCTCCATAAGCCGAAGGGCTTTGTCTGCGCGACAAAGGATACGCGCGAGCGGACGGTCATGGAGCTGCTCGGCGGCGACGCCCGCAGGGATCTTTTCCCGGTCGGGAGGCTCGATAAGGATACGGAGGGGCTGCTGCTTGTTACCAACGACGGGCAGACGGCGCACAGGCTGTTGTCCCCGGCCGGACACGTGCCGAAGAAATATCTGGCGAGACTGAGCCGCGCGCCAGAGGAGGCCGAGATCGAACGGCTGGAAACGGGACTTGACATCGGCGGGGGACGTCCGACGAGGCCCGCGTCCTTTGCGTGGAAAGACCGGGAACGGGCGGAGGCTTATCTTACGGTCACGGAAGGGCGGTTCCATCAGGTCAAGAGGATGTTCGGCGCGCTCGGGATCGAGGTGCTTTCCCTAAAGCGTCTGGAGATGGGAGGCCTTGCGTTGGACGAGGGGCTCTCGCCGGGAGAGTACAGGCCCCTGCGCCCAAAAGAGATAGAGGAGCTGCAAAAGAGATGTTAGAAAATAAGAAAGCCGTTATCTTTGATATGGACGGTTCGCTGGTGGATTCCATGTGGATATGGAAGGATATCGATATCGAATATCTGGGGAGGTTCGGCCTGAAGATACCGGACGACTTACAGAGAATGATCGAGGGCAAGAGCTTTACGGAAACGGCGGAATATTTCAAGGAGCGTTTTGCGCTGGAGCGTTCGGTGGAAGAGATCAAGGCGGACTGGAACGAGATGGCATGGGAGAAATACCGGACGAAGGTCATGCTAAAGCCGGGCGCGCGCGAGCTGCTGGATTACTGCCGTAAGCAGGGGATCCGTCTCGGGATCGCTACGAGCAATTCCAGACAGATCGTGGATATGGTCATGCAGGAGCGGGCCATCGCGGAGTATTTTTCCTGTATCATGACAAGCTGCGAGGCGAAAAAGGGCAAGCCCGCGCCGGATATCTATCTGATAACGGCGAAGCGGCTCGGGGTCAGGCCGGAGGACTGTCTGGTATTTGAGGACATCGTATTCGGCATACAGGCGGGCAAATCCGCCGGTATGGAAGTATGCGCGGTGGAGGACGCCTATTCCTCCTATCAGGCGCAGGAAAAAAGAAGGCTGGCCGACCACTATATCACGGATTTCACGGAGATCCCCGAGGTAGCGGCCATTTTGCGGGAGAAGGCCTGTTGAGCGGCGGATTTTTACCGGTCTCGGCGCAGGAAATGAAAGAGAGGGGATGGGACTGCGTAGATTTCGTTTATGTGTCGGGAGACGCCTATGTCGATCATCCGTCCTTCGGCCATGCGATCATCACGAGACTGCTGGAGGCGCACGGCTACCGCGTCGGCATGATCGCGCAGCCCGACTGGAGGGATCCGGAGAGTATCGCCGTATTCGGGCCACCCAGACTGGCGTTTTTAGTCAGCGCCGGCAATATGGATTCTATGGTGAACCATTACTATGTTTCGCGGAAACCGCGGAAGGGCGACGCCTATACGCCGGGCGGGGTATCCGGCAGAAGGCCCGACCGCGCGGCCATCGTCTACAGCAGGCTGATCCGCGAAAGATACGGGCAGATCCCGATCGTCCTCGGCGGGATCGAAGCGAGCCTGCGCCGTCTGGCCCATTACGATTACTGGTCGGATTCGCTGAAACGTTCCGTCCTGCTGGATTCTAAGGCCGACCTGATTTCCTACGGAATGGGAGAGAAGTCCATCTTGGAGATCGCGGAGGCGCTGGACTGCGGCATCGACATACGCGACCTGCATTTTATCCCGGGGACGGTCTATGGGACAGGAGATCTCTCGGGACTGCCAGATGTCCTTTTGCTGCCCTCTTATGAGGAAATGAAGAAGGAAAAGGCGCGCTATGCCGACAGCTTTCGGATCCAGTATGAAAATACCGACCCGTTTACGGGCAGGACGCTGGCGGAGCCGTATCCAGACGGCGTCTATGTGGTGCAGAACCCGCCCCAGCCCCCGCTTACCATGCAGGAGATGGACGATATCTACGCGCTGCCGTACCAGCGGGAATATCACCCCTCCTACGAAAAGGAAGGGGGCGTCCCGGCCGTCGGGGAGATCCGCTTTTCCCTCGTCAGCAGCCGGGGCTGCTTTGGCGGCTGCAGCTTCTGCGCCCTGACCTTCCATCAGGGCCGTATCGTACAGGCGCGCAGTCAGGAATCCATTCTCGCGGAAGCGGAGCGCATGACAAAGGATCCCGCTTTTAAAGGCTATATCCATGACGTCGGCGGCCCGACGGCGAACTTCCGCGCCCCGTCCTGTGGAAAACAGTTAAAGAGCGGCGTCTGCAGGCGCAGACAGTGCCTCTTCCCGCAGCCCTGCCCGAATCTTACGGCCGATCACAGCGATTATCTTGCGCTGCTGCGCAGGATACGCGCGCTTCCCGGCGTCAAAAAGGTCTTTATCCGTTCCGGGATCCGCTTTGACTATCTGCTGGCCGATTCGGACGATACGTTTTTCCGGGAGCTGGTCGAGCACCATGTCAGCGGGCAGCTCAAGGTCGCGCCGGAGCATATCAGCGACGCCGTGCTGGAAAAGATGGGGAAGCCCTCCCATGCGGTATACGAAGCGTTTGTGCGAAAATACGAACGCCTCAACGAACGGCTCCATAAAAAGCAGTTCCTTGTGCCGTACCTGATGTCCTCCCATCCGGGCTCTTCCATGAAGGAAGCCGTCGAGCTGGCGGAATATGTGCGGGATATCGGTTATATGCCGCAGCAGGTTCAGGATTTCTATCCGACCCCCTCCACTCTCTCTACGGTCATGTATTTTACGGGGATCGACCCGCGGAACGGGAAAAAGGTATCCGTATGCAGAAACCCGCATGAAAAGGCAATGCAGCGCGCCCTGATACAGTACCGGGATCCCAAGAATCACGGCCTCGTCCGTGAAGCGCTGCAGGCGGCGGGGCGCACGGATCTGATCGGCTATGGGGAGCGCTGCCTGATACGGCCGGAGCCAAAAGAGGGACGCGCCGCAGGGGATACGGGGCGCGGCAGGAGCCCCTCCGTAAAATCGGCGAAGGGCGGCGGAGCGCGCGGTCTGGAAAAAACGCCGCAGGAGAAGCGGCAAAGAAAGAAACGCACGATACGCAATATCCATAGCAAAAAAAAGAAAGGCTGACAGGAGGAGAGATGGAAAATATCGTCATCATTACCGGAGCCTCTTCCGGTATCGGGCGGGAATTTGCCCGGCAGCTCGATAGGCTGCAAACGAAAATGGATGCGTTCTGGCTGATCGCCAGAAGGAAGGAACGGCTTAACGAGTTATCGTCCGACCTGCGCACAAAATGCAGGATACTGGATATGGATATCACGGATCAGGAGCAGATGGAGGACTTCCGGCTTTTGCTGGAAAAAGAGCGCCCGGCCATCCGAATGCTGGTCAACTGCGCGGGCTTTGGGCTGATGGGAACGGTGCAGACGCTTTCCTACCGGGAGCAGGAGGCCATGATCCGCTTAAACTGCGCCGCGCTGACACAAACGACCTGTCTGTGCCTGCCTTATATGAAAAAGAACAGCCGTATCATACAGATGGCGTCGAGCGCGGCGTTTCTTCCGCAGGAGAATTTTGCGGTATACGCGGCGACCAAATCCTATGTCCTGAGCTTTTCCACGGCGCTCGGGCAGGAGCTGAAAGCGCGCGGGATCTTCGTCACCAGCGTCTGCCCCGGGCCTGTCGATACCGAATTTTTGGAGATCGCGGAAAAATACGGGAAGACGCTTTCGGTAAAAAAGCTGACGATGGTATCCGCCGGGCGGGTCGTAAAAAAGGCGATCCGCGACGCATACCGAAAAAAGCCGCTTTCCGTCTGCGCCCTGCCGATCAAGGCGTTCCACGTCCTGTGCAAGCTGCTGCCGCAGCCGCTGATCTTCGGCGTTATGCGTCTGTTAAAGTGATCGGGAGGCTTTTATGAAACGACAAAAGGGCTGTTTTGGTCATCTAAGTTTCCAAAAAAAGTGGGAGATCGTAAAAACGATCGCTTATTTTGGGATCTCCGCGGCGATCTTTCTCATGGGCTTTCTCACGACGGGGACGAGAATGAACCTGTTGACCGTCGTCGCCGTGCTTGGCTGTCTCCCGGCGAGCAAGAGCGCGGTCAGCGCAATCATGTATCTGCGCGCCGGCGTCTGCTCGCAGGACTGTTATCGGGCGGTGGAAGAGCGGCTGAGGGGCGGTCTGGAGACGCTGCTTCTATACGACCTGTACCTGACCAGCTACCGGCATAATTTCCAGCTCAGCGCTGCGGCGGTCAAAAACGGCTCCGTCTGCGCGTACACGGAGGATACGCGCTGCGATCTTTCCGCCGGGGAGACGCATATACGGGAGATCCTGATGCAGAACGGCTATTCTGACCTGACCGTTAAGCTGTATGCAGAGTTTCCCAAGTTTACGGAACGGATATCCGAGATGGCGGCGCTGCCGGAAAAGCAGAAGGAACGGGACCGGGCCGTCGCGGAGCTGCTGATGGATATCTCGCTCTGAGCGCGGTGCGTCTCAAAGAAAGGGGCGTCTTGCCCGTTTGCCGATAGAAAGGCGGAAAGCACATGCGTCAGCTTATCATAGAAAGCGGGGAGGCCGGAGGGCGTTTGGATCGCTATCTGCGCCGATACCTAAAAAAAGCGCCGGACAGCTTCCTGTATAAAATGCTGCGGAAAAAAATGATCAAATTAAACGGCAAAAAGGCGGACGGAAGCGAACGCCTTTCTGCCGGGGATATCTTAACGCTCTTTCTTTCGGAGGATACCCTGCGGGAATTTGGCGCGGGCGGCGCGGGGACGCGGGCCGAAGAAGAAGCGGCGGGGCTGCTCTCACAGGCGCGGGAGGCCCTTGCGCGCTTTGGAAAGCTGGAGATCGTATATGAGGATACGCATGTCATACTGGTCAACAAGCCCGCCGGTATCTTGTCGCAGAAAGCGCTTCCTGCCGATCTTTCCCTGAATGAATGGCTGATCGGATATCTGTTAAATTCCGGCGGTATCGCGAAGGAGCGGCTCTTATCGTTCCGCCCTTCCGTCTGCAACCGTCTGGACCGGAATACGAGCGGGATCGTGATCTGCGGCAAGACCCCCTTTGGGAGCCGGCAGATGGGCGGGCTGCTGCGGGACCGGAGCCTGCATAAATACTATCTGCTGTGCGTATCGGGAAGGCTCATGGAGGCGCGGCGGCTGGAGGGCTTCCTCTCTAAGGACGCTAAGGCCAATAAGGTCGCGGTAACGGATAGGGCCCGCCCCGAGAGCGCGGGGAGCGTAACGCTCTATAAGCCCTTAGCCTTCCACCGCGGCATGAAAATGACGCTGGCCGAGGCGGAGCTGCTCACGGGCAGGCCGCATCAGATCCGGGCGCAGCTTGCCGGGGCGGGCTTTCCGCTGGTGGGCGATTATAAATACGGGGACAGGGAAAAAAACGATATCTGGAAGCGCCGGTACGGGATCGCGCATCAGCTCCTCCATGCGTACCGCGTCGTATTCCCCGCGCTGACGGGAGAGCTCGGCGCGCTTTCCGGCAGGGAATTTACGGCTTCGCCGCCCGAGGGATTCCGGCGGTTTTTGGAAGAGGAATGGAAGGGGACGCAGGATGGCGACTTGGAATTCCCGGGGGCTCCGGGGCTCCGCTCTGGAGGAACTGGTCAACCGCACCAATGAAAAATACAGGGAGAGCGGGCTGGCGCTGATCCAGAAGGTGCCTACGCCGATCACGCCGCTCAAGATCGACAAGGAGAACCGGCAGATCACGCTGGCCTACTTCGACCAAAAGAGCACGGTGGACTATATCGGCGCGGTACAGGGGATACCGGTCTGCTTTGACGCCAAAGAATGCGCGACGGACACCTTTTCCCTGCAGAATATCCATCCGCACCAGATCGCCTTTATGGAGGACTTTGAGAGACAGCGCGGGATCGCCTTTTTCCTCATCTATTATACGGGCAGGGATACCCTGTATTATCTCCCGCTCGATCATCTGCGGGTATTCTGGGAGAGGGCGCGGGCGGGCGGGCGCAAGAGCTTTCGCTATGAGGAGCTTTCGGAGGAATTTGTCCTCCCGAAAAAGCAAGGCATTCTGATCCCGTATCTGGATATGATCCAGAAAGATCTGGACAGGCGGGCATAAAAAAGACAGGAGATTGGGACTATGCAGAGACTGGTACATACGCCGGAAGGCGTGCGGGATATTTACGGAGAGGAATATGCAAAAAAGCTGACGGTCGAGGATACGATACGGCAGGTATTCCACAGCTACGGATACCGTGATATCCAGACCCCTACGTTTGAGTTTTTCGATGTGTTTTCCAGAGAGATCGGGACGAAGCCTTCCAAAGATCTGTATAAATTCTTTGATAAGGAAGGCAATACGCTCGTTTTGAGGCCGGATTTCACGCCCTCGATCGCCCGGTGCGCGGCAAAATATTTTGCGGAGGAAAAGGAGCCGCTCCGGTTCTGCTATCAGGGCAACGCGTTCAGCAATACCTCCGACCTTCAGGGGAAATTAAAGGAAATGACGCAGATGGGCGTCGAGCTGATCGGGGACGCTTCCATCGAGGCGGATGCGGAGATGGCGGCGATCATGGTGGAATCCCTGTTAAAGACGGGGCTTTCGGAATTTCAGGTCAGTATCGGCGAGGTGGAATATTATAAAGGGCTTTGCGAAGAGGCCGGGCTGTCCGAAGAAATGGAGCTCGCGCTGCGGGAATATATCTCTTCCAAAAATTATTTTGGCGCGGAGGATTTCCTGATCCGTAAAAACGTTCCCGAGGGATTTCGGAGCATCCTGCTGCGCTCGGCCGACTTATTCGGCGGCGCAGAGATCCTGAAGGAGGCGGGGCACTCCGTCTCGAACGCGCGTTCCCTTAACGCGATCGAGCGGCTTAAAAAGATATACGAAGCGCTGTGCGTTTACGGGGTGGAAAAGTATATCTCCTTCGATCTGGGAATGCTCAGCAAATACAAGTATTATACCGGCGTGATCGTCCGCGCCTATACCTACGGCGCGGGAGACGCCATCATGACGGGCGGGCGCTATGACAGGCTGCTCGGCCATTTCGGGAAGGAAAAACCGGCGGTCGGTTTCGCGATCGCGATCGATTCCTTGATGGAAGCGTTATCGAGAGGGCGGATCACGCTTATCGCGCCGCCAAAGCCTTCGGTCGTCTTCTGGCGGCCGGATACGTTCCGGGAGGCGCTGGCCGAGGCCGGGCGGCGCAGGAAGCGGGGAGAATACGTGGCGTTGGTGCCGGAGGGGGATAGGTAGCATGAAAGAGGAAATGCGTTATCTGACATTTGCGCTCGGAAAGGGACGGCTGGCGGAAAAGACGCTGGAGCTGCTCGAATCGATCGGGATTAGCTGTGAGGAGATGAAGGATAAAAGCTCCAGAAAGCTGATCTTCGTCAACGAAGAGCTGCGCCTTCGTTTCTTTCTCTCCAAAGGCCCGGACGTGCCGACCTACGTGGAGTACGGCGCGGCGGATATCGGCGTAGTGGGCAGCGATATCATACGGGAGGAGGGCCGGAGGGTCTATGAGGTGCTCGACTTGGGCTTTGGGAAATGCCGCATGTGCGTCTGCGGGCCCGCGCAGGCCGGGGAGCTTTTGCAGCACCATGAGATGATCCGCGTCGCGAGCAAATATCCGAATACGGCAAAGGATTATTTCTACAACAAAAAGCACCAGACGGTGGATATCATCAAGTTAAACGGCTCGGTGGAACTAGGGCCAATCGTCCGGTTGTCCGACGTGATCGTGGATATCGTGGAAACTGGCTCCACGCTGCGGGAAAACGGGCTGTGCGTGCTGGAGGAGATCTGCCCGATCTCCGCGCGCATGATCGTCAATCAGGTGAGTATGCAGATGGAAGCCGAGAGGATCCGGCGGCTGATCGGGAAGCTGCGTGAGAAAATATCCTGAAGGCAGGAGGAAAAGGCATGGGCATGAAAAAGATAAAACTGACGAAAGAGAGCAGAGAGGAATTGCTGCGGGATCTGCTCAAACGGAGCCCCGGCAGCTACGGCGACTATGAAAAGACCGTCGCGCAGATCATCGAAAGGGTCCGCGCGCAGGGCGATACGGCGTTGTTTGCGCTGACGGAGCAGTTCGACCGCTGCAAGATCACGCCGGAGACGATCCGCGTAACGAAAGAGGAGATCGCGGAAGCCTACGGGCTGCTTGCGCCGGAGCTTGTCGAAACGATGAAACGGTCGGCTGCCAATATCCGCTCCTTTCACGAAAAACAGCGCCGCAACAGCTTTGTGGACGTAAAGGAAAACGGCGTCATACTGGGACAGAAGATCACGCCGATCGGCAGGGCGGGCGTATATGTGCCCGGCGGGAAAGCGGCGTATCCTTCCAGCGTATTGATGAACGTGATCCCGGCCCGGGTCGCGGGCGTAGGGGAGATCATCATGACGACGCCGCCGGGAGCGGACGGCAGAGTAAATCCGGGGACGCTGGTCGCGGCCGATATCGCGGGCGCGGATACCGTCTATAAGGCCGGAGGCGCGCAGGCAATCGCGGCGATGGCCTTCGGGACGGAGAGTATCCCCAGAGTGGACAAGATCACGGGCCCCGGCAATATCTTTGTCGCGCTGGCCAAAAGGGCGGTCTACGGGCATGTCAGCATCGATTCCGTCGCGGGGCCGAGCGAGATCCTCGTGCTGGCGGACGATACGGCGAACCCGCGTTACGTGGCGGCCGACCTGCTCTCGCAGGCGGAGCACGACGAGATGGCCTCCGCGATCTTAATTACGACAAGCGAGGCTTTGGCCGAGCGGGTGGAAGCGGAGATCGAGGGTTTTTTAAAAGAGCTTTCCAGAAGCGGGATCATACAAAGCTCCCTAGAGCATTACGGATATATCCTGCTGGCGGAAACTATGGAGGAGGCCGTGGAAGCGGCCAATGCGGTCGCGAGCGAGCATTTGGAGATCCTGACCGAGAATCCCTTCGAGGTCATGACCAAGATACGCAACGCCGGCGCGATCTTTCTGGGAGAATACTCCTGCGAGCCCTTAGGGGACTATTTCGCAGGGCCGAACCATATCCTGCCGACGAACGGGACGGCGCGCTTTTTCTCGCCGTTAGGCGTAGAGGATTTTACCAAGAGATCCAGTATCATCTCTTATTCAAGGGACGCGCTGTCGTCCGCGCAGGAGGATATCAGGCGGTTTGCCCGCAGCGAGGGCCTGACGGCGCATGAGAATGCGATCAAGGTCAGATTTGAGCAGGATACGGCGGCGCATAGGACAAAGGAGAAGATATGAACGTCAAAAAATTCATTCCATGTATCTATCTGTATCAGAAACATGCGGCGGCGGGATTTGCGGACAAAAATACGCCCGTCAGCATGAACCCGGTAGAGCTTTCCCGCTTTTACTGCGACAACGGGGCGGACGAGCTGCTTATTTTCGATCTTTCAGACGACGAGGCGGCGCACGAGGAGGCGCTGGATATGATCCGGCTGATCTGCGCCGCCGTAGAAGCGCCGGTGACGGGGGCGGGCAATATAAAACGCATGGAGGACGTCAAAAAGCTCCTTTATGCGGGCTGCCGCTGCGCGGCGTTAAATTATTCCCTCGCCTCCAACGTGGAGCTGACAAAGGAAGTGTCCCTTAAATTCGGCAGGGACAAGATCGCGGCCTGCGTAGGGGACGGCGAGATTATCACGCGGCATAAGGAGCTCCTCGAGGAATACGTCGGGGAATTGATCCTTATGAAGGAAAACGGTATCAAGGAATGTCTCGGCCGCTGCGAGCTTCCCTTTATCGCGATGCTGCCGGAGGTTTCCCTAAACAAGCTGCTGGATATCTTAAATTATGCGGGGCTCTACGGCGTGACGGGGACGCTGGTCAATGAGAACGCAAAGGAGATCAACGCCATTAAATCGCTCTGCGCGGAAAAGGGGATCTGCGTGGACAGTCTGGAAACGACCGTAGCGTGGGAGCATTTTAAGAAAAACAGCGAAGGAATGGTGCCCGTCGTCGTGCAGGACTATAAGACGGACGCCGTCCTCATGGTAGCGTATATGGATCAGGAGGCGTATGAAACGACGCTGCGCACAGGGAAAATGACCTATTACAGCAGAAGCAGACAGACGCTCTGGGTCAAGGGAGAGAGCAGCGGGCATTTCCAGTATGTCAAAAGCCTGACGGCGGACTGCGATATGGACACCATACTGGCTAAGGTATCGCAGGTGGGGAACGCCTGCCATACGGGGAGCTATTCCTGTTTTTTCAACGAGATCGTCAGCAAGCCCTATAAGGAGGAAAATCCCGCCCGTATCCTAGAGTCCGTGCTCGCGGTCATTAAGGACAGGAAGGTCCATCCAAAGGAGGGCTCCTATACCAATTACCTGTTTGACAAGGGGATCGACAAGATCCTGAAAAAGCTCGGGGAAGAGGCGACCGAGATCGTGATCGCGGCCAAAAATCCCAATCCGAACGAGATCAAATATGAGATCTCCGATTTCCTGTATCATATGATGGTGCTGATGGTGGAAAAGGGCGTAAGCTGGGAGGAGATCCTGACGGAGCTTGCGAACCGATAGGCGCTGCCAGAAAATGTTACAATTTTTTTACAGGTTTTTGTAGAAATCCCTCGCGTATTATATTATACTGAGAACGGACGCCGGACGTTCCCGCCGTCCCTGTAAGAAACGCACATATTACAATACCCATGCAGGAGGAATGAACTACATATGAGAAAATACGGAAAGAAATTGGCGGCTGTCGCGGCTGCCGTGGCGCTGCTTGCCAATATCGCGGCATTCCCGTCAGAGGCCGCCGTTTCCAGCGCACAGTCGATCGCAAAGGGGATCGACGTCTCCAAATATCAGGGGGCGATCGACTGGGCCAGCGTAGCCGCGCAGGGCTATACCTTTGCCTTTATCAAGTTAGGGAGCAGCAAGAGCGGGATCGATCCGTTCTTTATCCCCAATATGGCGGGGGCCTCCGCAGCCGGACTGCGGACGGGCGCTTACGTCTATTCCTATGCGACGACGGTCGAGGCGGCGGTAGCGGAGGCGACGATGGCGGTCGAGGCGCTGCAGAATATGCCGGTCTCGTTCCCCGTCGTATACGATATCGAGGACGACGTGCATAAAGGGTTAAACCCGGCGCAGCAGCAGGCGATCGTGAACGCGTTCTGTACGGTCATTGAAAACGCCGGCTATTATCCGATGGTATACAGCAGTAAGAATTGGTTTTTGACAAGGCTAGGCCCCACGGTCTACGATCAGTGGGTAGCGCAGTACGCGGACGCCTGCGATTATCCGCTGCCGTTTGCCGTATGGCAGGCGACCAGCGACGGCGCGGTGCCGGGTATCGCGGGGCGCGTGGACGTCGATTATCTGTATAAAGACTATTCGCAGCAGATCATTCAAAACGGCTGGCTCATGCGCAAGGGCTTTAACTATTTTTATGAAAACTGGCATATGAAGACTGGCTGGATCAACTATGCGGACGCGCTCTGGTATACCGATGCGATGGGACGTATGGTGACCGGCTGGCAGGATCTGGAAGGGAACGGCACCAAACGCTACTTCCTTCCGAACGGGCCTATGGCGATCGGTATCACGCAGGTAGGAGACGCCTTTTATTATTTCGCGCCGGACGGTATCATGCAGACCGGCTGGCAGAACATCGGCGGGCTGCGCTATCTGCTGGGAGCGGACGGCGTTATGCAGCTGGGCTGGTATCAAGCGCCGGAGGGCCGCTATTACTTCGGGGATGCGGGCGCGATGGCGACGGGCTGGCTGACGCTTCCCGATCAAAAGACCTATCATTTTGACGAGCAGAGCGGCGTGCTCTCGACCTCGTCCTTTGTCACCACGGGCGGCGCGAGATTCTATGTCGGCGTGGACGGCGCGATGGTGCGCGGCTTCCAGAATATCAACGGAGGAAATTATTACTTTGCGCCGGACGGCTCCATGCAGACGGGCTTTCTTCCGATCGACGGCAGCTATTATCTTTTCAACGCGGACGGCGTTATGCAGCTGGGCTGGCAGACGATCGACGGCTCTAAATTCTACTTCGATCCGGCCTCCGGCGTTATGCAGACGGGCCTCATCAGCGACGGGACGGCGCAGTATTATCTGGCTCCCAACGGCGCGGCGGTCTCCGGCTGGCAGGATATCGACGGCAAGCGTTATCATTTCGACGAGACGACGAACGCGATGAGCGTCAATACGCTCGTCGTAACGAACGGCGTGACGTTTTATGTGGGAATGGACGGCACTATGCAGACCGGATGGCAGAACATCGGCGGCGTTATGTATTATTTCCAAGAAAACGGCAGCATGGCGGCGAACGTGACGCTGAATATCGACGGCGTGGACTATTTATTTGACGCAAACGGCATCGGCGCGCCGCTCATCGCGCCGGTAGAGGTGCCGGTGGAGGTACAGCCCGCGGCCCCGCTGCCGCAGTAGGAGCGAAACGGCAGGGGAAAGGCAGGAGAAAGGCCGGCTGGCGTTCTGACATTCCGCGCCGGAACATAATAGGGCAAAGCGAAAGGGGAGACGGGCGGACGTCTCCCCTTTTATCAGATGAAAGGCGTCCCCAGCCTCTATAGGCGGCGAGCGGCAAATTTGTATCGGCGGCGGGATTCGCGCGGATTCATAAACCCGCCGTTTTTCCCATACCTATAATACAAACAGGCTTTCGGGAGAAAACAATGAGATCCTATCTCTCATCTGAAAAAAAGCTGCAGCTTGTCCGCAGGATCCGGCAGGAGCACCAGCTCAACCGCAATACGATACGGGGACGGGAAGCGTTTCTGCATGGCAGGGATACGGCGTATGAGGACTATCAGGACGGATATCTGAATCCGGGGACGGAGCGGGAGGCGGGGGAGATCCCGGTCTCCACATTCCGCCTGCGTATGGCGGCGGCCTTCCTTTTATTCGGGATATTTTATCTGGCGGTATCCAACGAGAGGCCGTTTTTCGGGATCGACGTCTCAAGGGTCTATGAGGCGGTCGCAGCGGATTATTCCCCGGTTCTATTTGATTTTATGGGAAAGATACCGTATACTTTACATAGGCCGGAGTAAACGGCCAAGCGGCGCAGACAAGGGAGCCGGAGCGGGCGGGGAGCCGCCGGTACGGCCCGCCGTCTGTAAGGGGCAAAGGAGAGCTATGAATAAACTTGCATTATCGGACGAGATCCTGCTGCAGATCGAAAAACCTGCCAGATATATCGGAAATGAGATCAACAGCGTCAAAAAAGAGAAAACGGAGGATATGATCCGTTTCGCCATGTGTTTTCCCGACGTCTACGAGATCGGCATGTCCCATTTGGGGATCCAGATCCTATACGATATGCTGAACGGCTACGACGACGTATGGTGCGAGCGGGTCTATTCTCCATGGCTCGATCTGGACGCCATTATGCGGGAGCGGAGGATCCCGCTGTTTGCGTTAGAATCGCAGGAGCCGGTCCGCGGCTTTGACTTTCTGGGTATTACGATCCAGTATGAACTCTGCTATACCAACATTCTGCAGATCCTCGATCTCGCGCAGATCCCGCTGCTTGCGAAGGAGCGGACAGAGGATGACCCGATCGTGATCGGGGGCGGCCCGTGCGCGTATAATCCCGAGCCGCTGGCGGACTTTTTCGACCTTTTTTATATCGGAGAGGGCGAAACGCAGTACCGTCCTCTGCTCGATCTGTACCGGAAAATAAAAAAAGAGGGGAAGGGCAGGGAGGAATTTCTCCTTCAGGCGGCCATGCTGCCCGGCATATATGTCCCTTCCCTGTATGAGGTCTCTTATCATGCGGACGGGACGATCGCGGATTTTCGACCGAAGCGGTCAAACGTCCCTTCCAAAATAAACAAGGAGCTCGCCGTTTCTATGGACGATCTCCCGTATCCGCTCAGGCCGGTGATCCCCTATCTGAAGGTGACGCAGGACCGCGTCGTATTGGAGATACAACGGGGCTGTATCCGCGGCTGCCGTTTCTGTCAGGCCGGTTTTTTGTACCGTCCGGCGAGGGAGCGCAGCCTAGAAAAATTAGAGGAATACGCCGTTTCCCTGCTGAAAAATACGGGACATGAGGAGATTTCCCTCAGCTCGTTGAGCTCGAGCGACCATTCCGCCCTAAAGGAGCTCGTCGATTTTTTGATCGGGGCCTGCAGGGAGCGTAAGATCAATATCTCCCTGCCTTCTCTTAGGATCGACAGCTTTTCGCTCGATGTAATGCGGAAGATACAGGACGTAAGAAAGAGCAGCCTGACGTTTGCGCCGGAGGCCGGGAGCCAGCGTCTACGGGACGTCATCAACAAAGGATTGACCGAGGAAGTCATTCTAAACGGGGCGGCGCTGGCCTTTGAAGGCGGGTGGAACCGCGTCAAGCTCTATTTCATGCTGGGGCTGCCGACGGAAACGCCGGAGGATATCGAGGGGATTGCCGTTTTGGCGAACAAGATCGCGGCGCTGTATTATGACACGGTCCCCAAAGAAAAGCGCGGCGGGAAATGCCAGATCGTCGTGAGCACCTCGTTTTTTGTCCCGAAACCGTTCACCCCGTTCCAATGGGCGCCTCAGTGCGGCGCGGAAACCTTTATAAAACGGGCCTATCAAACCAAAAGCGCCATAGCGGGGCAGCTGAACCAAAAGAGTATCAAATATAACTGGCACGAGGCGGATGCGAGCGTTTTGGAGGGGGCCTTAGCCAGAGGCGACCGCCGGGTCGGCGCGGTCATTCGGAAGGCCTATGAAAAGGGCTGTTTTTATGACGCGTGGAGCGAATCCTATAAAAATGAGCTCTGGCTTTCCGCCTTTTTGGAGTGCGGTCTGGATATCGGCTTTTATACGGAACGGGAGCGTTCGTTAGACGAGATCTTCCCGTGGGACTTTATCGACTGCGGCGTTTCCAAAGAATTTCTAAAAAAGGAATGGCAGAAAGCGCAGCGCGGGGAAATTTCGCAAAACTGCAGGGCCGAGTGTCAGGGCTGCGGCGCGGCGCGCTATGGAACCGGCGTCTGTATCGAGAAAGCCGCGCAAAGGGAGGCGGGGAACGCATGAAAGTCAGGATACAATTTTCCAAGCACGGTGCGATGAAATTTCTCGGACATCTGGATATCATGCGCTATTTTCAGAAGGCCATACGGCGCGCGGGGATCGATATCGCCTATACCGGCGGGTTCAGTCCCCATCCGGTCATGTCCTTTGCCTCCCCTTTGGGGGTCGGACTGGAAAGCGACGGGGAATATATGGAGATCGAAGTGCGATCGCACGGGAGCGCGGACGCTATGAAAGAGGCGCTGAACGCGGAAATGGCGGAAGGGATCCGTATCCTCTCCGTTAAGGCGCTGCCGGAGCGCTCCAAAAATGTGATGGCGAGCGTCGCGGCCGCAGGATACCGGATCCGTTTTCGGGAAGGCTTGGAGCCGGATTTCCTCTGCCCCGAGGCGGTCGCGCGCTTTCTGGAACAAGAAACGATTCCCTATGAAAAGCAGACAAAGAAAAATACGGCGGTCATAGACCTAAGAGCCGGTATTTATGAATGTTCCATGCAGGGGAACGAGATCTATCTGCTGACGGACGCCGGCAGCGCGGGCAATATCAAGCCGGATATGGTGATGGAAGCCTTTTACCGGAAAAACGGAAGAGAGCTTCCCCGATTCGCCCTGCAGATCACAAGGACGCAGATCTATGAAAATACGGGGACGCAGGAGCAGAAGATCTTTCGCCCCTTAAGCAGCGCGGGAGAAGAGTTTTAATGCAGACAGAGCCGGAAAATAAGAGCGTTCCCGCCGAAACCGAAAGGGCGGAGGGCGGAGGGCGCGTACTGATCTTAAAAAGGAATCATAAAATCGTAACGCTTCTATATCAGGGGAACCGTCTGCTGCGCGCGGACGCCTGCGATCCGCAAAGGGCCGTCCTGCACCATATCTACATCGGAAAGGTCAAAAATGTCGTGCAGAATATTCAGGCCGCCTTTGTGGAATTTAAGCCGGGCAGGCTGGCCTTTCTGCCGCTGCGCGACTGTAAGGAGCCTTTACTGACAAACAGAGCCTACGACGGGCGGCTGATCGCGGGAGACGAGCTCGTCCTCCAGATCGTCTCGGAGGGGCGCGGCGCAAAGGAGGTTTCCGCGAGCACAAACCTGTCGTTTTCGGGGAGATATCTGGCATTAGCTATGGGACGGACGAAGGCCGCCTGCTCGAAAAAGCTCACCGATAGCCAGCGGGAGCGTCTTACCGCCTTTGCGCAGGAGGATCCGCTGTTTCGGGAGGCCTGCGCAAAATACGGGCTGCTGTTTCGTACCAATGCGGGGGAGGCGAAGGAGCTCTCCGCATTAAAAGAAGAGCTCAGGGAGCTGTTGGAAGCCGCGGAGCGGGTAGGAGAGCACGCGCGCCATCGGACATGCTATAGCCTCCTATGGGAGCCGCCCGCCCCGTGGCTTAAAGATCTTCAGGATTTTTATCTAGGCGGCGCAGAGAAGATCCTGACGGACGATGCCGCCCTCTATGAGCAGACGAGGGAATATCTGGAAAAGTTCCGGCCCTCCGGCCTGCCGCGGCTGGTTCTCTATGAGGATCCCCAGCTTTCCCTGAGCGCGCTGTTTGGCGTAGAGGCCAGACTCTCCGAGGCGCTGAGCCGCAAGGTCTGGCTGCGCTCGGGCGGCTACCTTGTCATCGAGCAGACGGAGGCGTTAGTAAGTATCGACGTCAATTCTGGGAAATACAGCGCGGGGAAGGAAAGCGGGCAGACTTATTTTACGATCAATATGGAAGCCGCGCGAGAGATCGCCCGTCAGCTCGTGCTGCGCAACCTGTCCGGTATCATCGTCATAGATTTTATCAATATGAAGGACGCAGAGCAGAAGAAAGAGCTGATGGAATGCCTGCAAAGGGAGACCGCCTCGGATCCGATCCGCACCTCGGTCGTGGACATGACAAGGCTCGGGCTGGTAGAGCTGACGCGCCGGAAAGAGAAAAAGCCGCTGTGGGAGCAGCTGGAAAGGTAACGCTGTGAAATATCTAAGCTTTGAGAAGGCAGCGCTGCGGATAGTTAAGATTTGAGAAGGTAACGCTATGAAATATGTAA
>CANQTG010000019.1 GCA_947626715.1 uncultured Lachnospiraceae bacterium
GCAGGAGAAAATATCGTGCTCCCAAAGGTAGGGAGCGACGAAGGAGACCTGTTAAAACGATATATCAGACCGGCGCTGTCAAAAGGATATGAGGTCAGGCTGCACTTTGTAGACCTTGACCGGAGCGTGGCGCTGGGACGGATGCTGGAGCGCTTTATTGAAGACGGGCGCTTTATCGACCCGAGGATCTGCGACAGGTACTGTAATAAAGAAGAAGGCAATAAGGTGGAACAAACCTATGAGATCCTGAAGGGAGATGAACGGATCAGCGGCTGTTCCAGATGGGACAATGACGTCAGGAGGGGCGAACGCCCGATCCTGACGGAGAGCCGAGGGCTTTTGGGGGAATATATCAAACATGCAAGGAAAGAAAAGGAGGGATCCGGCTATGGAAGGAAACAAAAGGATGGAAGAGAAAAGGGAAGTGCTGGAGGAGCTGAGACTGGCTGTGTGGATGGACGACAGGCGTCGGGACGTGCGGGCGGATGTTATCAGGGCTATGGAAGCGGATATAGGGAAGACGGTTCCGGCGATGGCGGCAGAGGAAGCGCTGGAGCGGGTGGATCAGTATTACCGGAAAGCGATACAGAAATACAGTGTGGAGGTTCACGAGAGCGCGGACGAGATAGAATGCAGGGTGATAGACGCGATGGAGCGGGACGGCGTGGATCGGCTGAAAGTGAGCTTAGAAAAAAGCATATGGTATTTTATTCAGGAGGAGAAAATCTATGCGCAGGAGAGGGACGTCCTAGCACAGGAGATACGAGGGAAGGCGGCGGAGTGGATGCGGGAAGAGGGGCTCGCGCAGACGCCGCCCATGACGGCGCAGGAGCTGGTGGGGCTGACGAACAGATATTACAAGCAGGCGCTGAAGGAGCGGGCTCTAGGAAGCTTTGGGGAACTCAGGAAGATGGGGGACGTAGAAGGAATCAAGATGGGAGAGGACAAGATAGATTTCCCGGAGGATATGGAGGCAAAGGCGATCCTGTACCGCCTTCGGAAGTACTGCGAGAAAGCGAAGTACCTGTATACGCTGTGGGAACTCAAAGACTAAATGCAACGCTCAGGCTGCAGCTCCCGGAGACACTTTCCGCAGATGAGCTTTCAGAGCTGGAGGGACGTCTGCTGGGCGCGGGAGCTGTCTTTCAGGATTACCATATTTCTGCGGCAAACTCAAAAGACGGGAAGGAGCATACGGGCCGCAGGTGGTTCGTAAATCCGTCAAAGGTGGAATCAATGGAGCCCTTCAAGCCGTATATCGGCAGGAAGCTGCCGGACAGGCGAAGCGGCGCAGAGGAAAAGGGAAACGGAGGAAAGAAAAGGAGGGATTCAGCTATGGAAAGAAACAAAAGGATGGAAGAGAAAAGGAAGCTGCTGGAGAAGCTGAAACTGGCTGTGTGGATGGACGACAGGCGTCGGGACGTGCGGACGGATGTTATCAGGGATATGGAAGAGGACATAGGGAAGGCGGTTCCGGCGATGGCGGCGGAGGAAGCGCTGGAGCGGGTGGATCGGTATTACCGGAAAGCGATACAGAAATACAGCGTGGAAATCTATGAGAGCGCGGACGAGATAGGGCGCAGAAAAATGGAAGCGCTGGAGCGGGACGGCGTGGATCGGCTGAAAATGAGTATGGAGTCAGAGAGACAATATTATCTTCGGGAGATGGAAATTTACGAACAGGAGAGGGACAGCCTAGCACAGGAGATGCGCGGGAAGGCGGCGGAGTGGATGCGGGAAGAGGGGCTCGCACAGACGCCGCCCATGACGGTGCAGGAGCTGGTGGGGCTGACGAACAGATATTACAAGCAGGCGCTGAAGGAGCGGGCTCTGGGGATCTTTGGAGAGCTCAGAAAGGTGGGGGACGTGGAAGAAATCAAGATGGGAGAGGACAAGATAGATCTCCCAGAGGATATGGAGACAAGGGCGATCCCGTACCGGCTTTGGAAATACTGCGAGGAGGCAATACATTTATACCGGGCATGGAGACGTGGAGATAAAATATAACGATCAGGTGAAGCTCCCGGAGACGCTTTCCGCAGACGTGCTCTCAGAGCTGGAGGGATGTCTGCCGGGCGCGGGAGCCGTCTTTTAGGATTGCCAATTTCTGCGGCAGACTCAAAGGATGGGAAGGAGCAGCTAAAGAGTTAGGGGACATAAGGGGTCGGTAAAGAGATTTTGGGAAATGCGGGGCAGCTGAGTTTGAGGATCATGCTCCGGTATGCTATGATCGTGAGGAGAAAGAACTGTTAAAAATGTGCAAAAAATAATTTTCCTAAAAAAACACTTGCTTTTTTCGTCGGGATATAATAAAATAAGCAAGTGTTATACGTGGCGTGTTGGTCAAGAGGTTAAGACGCCGCCCTCTCACGGCGGAATCAGGGGTTCGATTCCCCTACACGCTGCTTTTTGGATAAAGCGGGGTTTTGCTTAAAATTTTTGCAAAGGGCTTGCAATCTCCGCGTATCGGTGTTATAATACCTGATAATTCAATAGTTTCTATTGGAAAGAGTGGAACGCGTTCCACTCTTTCTTATGTATTTAGGCAGAACGGACAACGGGAAATGCAGAGAGGGAAGGAAGATGGCAAAAAAGGAATATGAACAGCGGACGGAGGAGCTGCTCGCGCCGATCGCCGCAGACGCGGGCGTTTCCATCTATGATGTGGAATACGGAAAAGAGGGGAGCGATTATTACCTGCGCGCCTACATCGACAAGCCGGGCGGCGTGAACATCGGCGACTGCGAGCGGGTCAGCCGCGCGCTCTCCGATAAGCTGGATGAGGAGGATTTTATCCCGGACGCCTATATTTTGGAGGTGAGCAGCCCGGGGTTAGGCAGGGCGCTGAAAAAGGATAGGCATTTACAAATGAGTCTGGGAGAAGAGGTAACGTTAAAGACCTACAGGCCGATAGACTCGCAAAAGGAGTTCTCCGGTATCCTGCGGGGGTTTGACAAGGATACGGTCACGCTGGAGGCGGACGGCGGCCAAAAGGTATTTGCAAGAAGCGAAATCGCGCAGATCAGACTGGCGCTTGATTTATAGGAAAGAATCAGGAGGAATCGGAAAATGAACAAGGAATTGATGGAAGCACTTGATATTCTGGAAAAAGAGAAGGAGATCAGCAAGGAAACACTGTTTGAAGCGATTGAAAATTCTCTGCTCACGGCCTGCAAGAATCATTTTGGGAAGTCGGACAATATCAGGGTGGAGATCGACAGAGACACCTGCGATTTCCTCTGCTATGCGGAGAAGGAGGTCGTAGAAGAGGTGGAGGACGACTGCCTGCAGATCTCGCTGGAGGACGCCCTAAAGATCGTGCCCGGCGTGCAGCTCGGCGATATCGTGCACGTGGAGATCAAATCCAGAGAGTTTGGCCGTATCGCGACGCAGAACGCCAAAAACGTCATCTTGCAGAAGATACGGGAAGAAGAACGGAGCGTGATCTATAACCAGTACTATGAAAAGGAAAAGGACGTCGTAACGGGCGTCGTGCAAAGATATCTGGGACGGAATATCAGTATCAATCTCGGGAAGGCCGATGCGATTTTAAGCGAAGGCGAGCAGATCAGGGGAGAGGTGTTCCGGCCTACGGAGCGGATCAAGGTATATATCCTAGAGGTGCGCAATACGCCTAAGGGGCCGCGCATTCTGGTCAGCAGGACGCATCCTGAGCTGGTAAAGCGCCTGTTTGAAGCCGAGGTGACGGAGATTCGGGACGGCACGGTGGAGATACGCAGCATAGCCAGAGAGGCGGGCAGCAGGACCAAGCTGGCGGTGTGGTCGAACAATCCCAATGTCGACGCGGTAGGCGCCTGCGTAGGGATCAACGGCGCGAGGGTCAACGCGATCGTGGAAGAGCTGCGCGGGGAAAAGATCGATATCATCAACTGGGATGAGAATCCGGGCAATCTGATCCAGAACGCGCTCTCACCGGCCAAGATCGTCGCGGTGTTCGCGGATCCCGATGAAAAGACGGCCAAAGTCGTGGTGCCGGATTATCAGCTTTCCCTCGCTATCGGCAAGGAGGGGCAGAACGCCAGACTGGCGGCGCGCCTGACCGGATATAAGATTGATATCAAGAGCGAGACGCAGGCGAAGGATGCGCCGGGCTTTCGGTATGAAGATTATATGGACGATTATGAGGACGAGGAAGAATACGAATACGACGAGGACTACGAAGACGAGGCTTCGGCTTCCGACGAGGACTATGAAGAGGCTTCCGGTTCCGATACAGAGTATGAGGAATATGAGGAAGAGACCTTCGATTCCGATACGGAGTATGAGGAAGAGGCTTCCGATCCCGATACGGAGTATGAGGAAGAGACTTCCGATCCTGATACGGAGTATGAGGAAGAGGCTCCCGATCCTAATACGGACGAAGAGGGAGAGGCGGCCCCGGCTGAAGACCCAGAGGAAGAAACAGAGGAATAGAGGATCGCTATGGCAAAAAAGATTCCGGTAAGACAATGCATCGGCTGCGGAGAGATGAAGGATAAAAAAGAGATGATACGGGTGATCAGGACAAAAGAGGGGGAGATCACGCTGGATCCGACCGGCAGGAAGAACGGGAGAGGCGCTTATCTGTGCGCCTGCGCGGAATGCCTGCAGAGGGCGAAAAAGAGCAGAGGATTGGAACGTTCCTTCAAAACGTCCATTCCGGTTTCGGTGTATGAGAATCTTGAAAAGGAGTTTCAGAGCGGGAATGGAAAGTAAGATATTATCTTTGCTCGGATTGGCGATGAAATCCGGGAATCTGGTAAGCGGCGAATTTATGACGGAAAAGGCCGTAAAGAGCGGGAAAGCGTATCTGGTGCTCATAAGCGGCGAGGCTTCGGCCAATACGACGAAAAAATTCCATGATATGTGCAGCTTTTATCATGTTCCTTCTTATCGTTTCGGGACAAAGGAGGAGCTGGGGCACTGTATCGGAAAGGAATTACGCGCGTCGCTTGCGGTGACGGAAGCGGGATTCGCAAAGAGTATCATAGAGAAACTGGAATGTGAGAGATCATGAATACGGAGGTAGTGAGCATGGCGAAAATAAAGGTGCATGAACTGGCAAAAGAATTGGACAGACAAAGCAGGGAAGTCATTGCTTTTTTACAGGATAAAGGCGTCGAAGTAAAGGTAGCGCAGAGCGTTGTGGAGGAAGCGGATGCCGAGATGGTGCGCCGGGAGTTGGGCGCGGCCGCGGCGGGGAAAAAGGCGGCGGCAGAAAAGTCCGCCGCGCCCAAAGAGGCGGCGGAAAAAGAACCGGCAAAAGGGACTGCGACGAATCATGCGAAGGAAACGGCAAAGAGCGCGGAGAAGGCCGCGGCGGAGGAAACTGTGAAGAAAGCGGAGAAGGCCGCGGCGGAAGGAGCCGGAAAAGAACCGATAAAGGCCGCGGCGGAAGGAACCGGGAAGGAATCGGCAAAGGCTGCGGCAGAAGGAGCCGGAAAGGAAGCGGCAAAGAACGCGGCGGAAGGAGCCGGAAAAGAATCGGCAAAGGCCGCGGCGCAAAACGGCGGGAAGGAAGCGGCAAAAGCCGCCGCAAAAGAGCCGGAGAAGGCCGCCGCAAAGGATACGGGGAAAGCGCCCGGAAAGGAAGCGGGCAAAAGGCCCGCGGGCGAAGGACAGAAAACAGGGCCCGTTAAGAAAAAGAGAAATATCATCTTTGTCAGCAATCCGCACAACAGCAAGATGCCGGGCGCGCAGCGCTCGTCTGCGGGAGGGCAGGGCCGCAGAGGCGGCATGAATAACGGCAGCGGCTTAAACCGTCCGCTGATCCGTCCGCTGACCCCGCCGTCGCCGACGCCGTCCGTGGGGCAGATCAAACCGACGAATCCGCCCAGACAAAAAAAGGTTCAGGAACAGGGACGCGCGCCGCAGGAAGCGGCTTCGCAGAAGGCTCCGGCGCAGGCGATGCGGCAGCAGGGCGGCGAGGGCAGAACGGAAAAGAGGCCGCAGGAAAGAACGGGTGGAAACTATGATCAGAGAAACCGTCAGACGGATAGCCGTCAGGGCGCTAACCGTTTTCATAAGGATACGGCGGCTGTTTCGGGCGGCGTCGGCCGCGGCCGGAACCATAACGATAGCGGCCGCCCTGAGAGAAGCGCTGGACGGGAGGACAATAAATTCAGAAAGCAGGGAGGCGCTAAATCGTTTGTTCCGGAATCGCCGATAAAAGATACGGAAAAACACCGCGACGATGAGAAACGCCGTATGAATCAGGAGCGCGACAGACGCTCCAGAAAAGACGCAATCTATGAGGACGGCGGCGGAAAGAACAGAAACAAGCCGGGCAGATTTATAAAGCCTGAGAAGAAGCCGGAAGAGAAGCAGGAAGAGCAGATCAAAACGCTGACGCTGCCGGAAACGCTCACCGTCAAGGAGCTGGCGGATAAGATGAGGATCCAGCCGTCCGTGATCGTGAAAAAGCTCTTTTTGCAGGGGCAGGCCGTTACGGTAAATCAGGAGATCAGCTTTGAGACGGCGGAAGAGATCGCGCTCGAATACGATATCATCTGTGAAAAAGAGGTCAAGGTCGATGTGATCGAGGAGCTCCTTCGGGAAGAGGAGGATGATAAAGACAGCATGACGAAGCGTCCGCCGGTCATCTGCGTGATGGGCCACGTAGACCACGGCAAGACCTCGCTGTTAGACGCGATCCGCAAGACGAACGTAACGGATAAGGAAGCGGGCGGCATTACGCAGCATATCGGGGCTTATACGGTCAATATCAACAATGAAAAGATCACCTTTCTGGATACGCCCGGACACGAGGCGTTCACCGCAATGCGTATGCGCGGCGCGAACGCTACGGATATCGCGATCTTGGTGGTGGCCGCGGACGACGGCGTGATGCCGCAGACCGTGGAGGCGATCAATCATGCGAAGGCGGCCGGTATCGAGATCATTGTCGCCGTCAATAAGATCGATAAGCCCAACGCCAATATCGACCGCGTAAAGCAGGAGATGACGGAATATGACCTGATCCCGGTGGATTGGGGCGGAAGCACGGAATTTGTGCCGGTATCCGCGAAGTCCGGGGAAGGGATCGAAACGCTGTTAGAGACGATCCTGCTGACGGCGGAGATCCTAGAGCTGAAAGCGAACGCAAAGCGCCGGGCGAGAGGGCTTGTCATCGAGGCGGAGTTAGACCGCGGGCGCGGGCCGGTCGCGACGGTGCTCGTGCAGAAGGGCACGCTCCATGTAGGAGACTTTGTCTCGGCGGGCGCGAGCCACGGCAAGGTAAGGGCGATGATAGACGACAAGGGCAGACGGGTCAAGGAAGCCGGGCCGTCTACGCCGGTAGAGATACTGGGCCTTTCCGACGTGCCGAACGCGGGCGAGATCTTTATCGCGCACGAAAACGACAAAACGGCAAAATCCTACGCGGATACGTATCTTGCGCAGAATAAGGAGAAAAAGCTGGAAGAGACGAGGAGCAGAATGTCGCTGGACGATCTGTTTACGCAGATTCAGGCGGGCAATCTAAAGGAACTGAACTTGATCGTCAAGGCGGACGTACAGGGCAGCGTGGAGGCCGTAAAGCAGAGCCTTCTCAAGCTCTCCAACGAAGAGATCGTCGTGAAATGCATTCATGGCGGCGTCGGCGCGATCAACGAATCCGACGTCATATTAGCTTCCGCCTCCAACGCGATCATCATTGGCTTTAACGTCCGTCCCGACGCGACGGCAAAGGCCGTTGCGGAGCGGGAAGGCGTGGACATCAGGTTGTATAAGGTCATCTATCAGGCGATCGAGGACGTAGAGGCCGCTATGAAGGGAATGCTCGATCCGGTCTATGAGGAAAAGGTGATCGGCCATGCGGAGGTACGCCAGCTCTTCCGCGCTTCGGCCGTCGGGAATATCGCGGGCGCATATGTGCTCGACGGCGTATTCCAGAAGGGCTGCAAGGTGCGTATCAGCAGAGAGGGCGAACAGATATTTGAAGGAAATCTGGCGTCTTTGAAACGCTTTAAGGACGACGTAAAGGAAGTAAAGGCCGGTTACGAGTGCGGCCTTGTATTCGAGGGCTTTGACCAAATGCAGGAGCTCGACATCGTGGAATCCTATATTATGGTGGAAGTGCCCAGATAGGAGTCGGTCGGTATGAAAAAGAACAGTCTGAAAAATACGAGGATCAACGGGGAGGTGCAGCGCGTGCTGGCCGAGGTCATCCGCAGCGGGATCAAGGATCCGCGGATCGCCCCGATGACCTCCGTAACG
Source organism: uncultured Lachnospiraceae bacterium (assembly GCA_947626715.1). Classification (GTDB taxonomy): domain Bacteria; phylum Bacillota; class Clostridia; order Lachnospirales; family Lachnospiraceae; genus VSOB01. The sequence goes on from CANQTG010000019.1 coordinate 8,218, forward strand.
GCGGTCGAGGTAGCGCCGGATCTCAAGAGCTGCAAGGCATGGATCAGCGTGTTGGGCGACGAGAAGGCGGTATCGGACACATTGGCCGGGCTTGCGAGCGCGGAGGGCTATATCCGTTCGCGGCTGGCCAGCGAGATCAACCTGCGCAATACGCCGCAGATCCGCTTCATCATGGATCAGTCTATCGCCTATGGCGTGGCGATGGCCAAGAAGATCGACGAGGTAAACCGGCCGCTGCGGGAAAGAGACGGGGAATGACGCCCGAAAATATTTCTGAAAAGAAAGGGCCGCCCGCTCAGAGGCGGGACGGCGATCTGGAAAGAAGGAATCGTTATGTTTCAATTATTAGAAGAGATCGAGGGAGCGAAAACGATAGGCATTGGCGGGCATATCCGGCCGGACGGGGACTGCGTCGGCGCATGTATGGCGCTGTATCTGTACCTGAAAAAGTGCGTGGAGCCGGACGTTTCGGTATCCGTTTATCTGGAAGAGCCGTCCGAGGTCTTTCGGACCATAGAAGCGCTCTCCGAGATCCGTACCAACGCGGAGGGGGAGACTGCGCCGGACGTCTTTTTCGCGCTCGACTGCGACAGCGAGCGGCTGGGCGTGGCGAGATCGTTGTTTCTCCATGCGAAAAAAAAGATCAATATCGACCATCATATCAGCAACGAGGGCTGCGGCGGCCTCGATTATATCGACCCGCAGGTCGGCTCGACGAGCGAGCTGGTATACAGGCTGTTTGATAAACGGTATGTGGATGCGCAGATCGCGAAGGCAGTCTATATCGGGATCATTCACGATACCGGGGTATTCCAGTATTCCAATACCTCGCCGGAGACGCTGCGCGTCGCGGCGGAGCTGATCGGCTATGGCTTTGATTTTGCCAAGCTGATCGAAAAGACCTTTTATGAAAAGACCTATGTCCAGAATCAGATCATGGGAAGGGCGCTGCTTGAGAGCATTCTTCTGCTCGACGGCAGATGTATCGTCAGCGCGGTCGACCGTAAGCTGATGGAGTTCTATCAGGTAACCAGCAAAGACTTAGACGGTATCGTCAATCAGCTCCGCAATACGAGCGGAGTGGAATGCGCGATCTTTATGTATGAAGTGGAGTCGATGGAATATAAGGTGAGCCTGCGCTCCACCGATAAAGTGGACGTGGCGCAGATCGCTTCCTACTTCGGGGGCGGCGGGCATAAGAGGGCGGCGGGCTGCATGATGTTCGGCACCTTCCATGATGTGACGAACAATCTGTCCTTACATATCGAGAGACAGTTAAATGGGGAAGAACAGTGACAGACGGAGTACTGAACGTATACAAGGAGAAGGGCTATACCTCGCATGACGTGGTGGCAAGGCTGCGGGGCATTTTTAAACAGAGGAAGATCGGGCATACGGGGACGCTGGATCCTGAGGCGGAAGGCGTCCTTCCCGTATGTCTCGGAAAAGCAACGAAGCTCTGCGATATGCTGACGGACAAACGGAAAGAGTATGTGGCGGATTTTGTGCTGGGTATCACGACGGATACGCAGGATATGACGGGAAACGTGCTCTCCATGAGCAGGGCGGAGACCGCGCCGGATAAGATCGAGGAGGCGGTCATGAGCTTTCTTGGCAGCTATGAGCAGCTCCCGCCGATGTATTCCGCCGTGAAGGTGAACGGGAAGCGGCTCTACGAGCTGGCGAGGGAAGGCAGGGAAGTGGAGCGGAGCAAGAGGCCGGTCACGATCTATGAATTAGAGATCCTAGAGCTGGAGCCGCCGTCGGTCAGGATACGGGTCGTGTGCTCGAAGGGAACCTATATCCGTACCCTGTGCCACGACATCGGCGCGCGCCTTTCCTGCGGCGCGGCCGTAAAGACGCTGCTGCGCACCCGCGTGGAACGCTTTACGCTGGAGAACGCCAAGACGCTCTCGCAGATCGAGGAGGCGGTAAAGAAGGGGGAGACGCGGGGGCTGGTACTGCCTGTGGACGAGATGTTTGGAGAGCTTGCGGCCGTGACGGTAAAAGAGGATTTCTATAAGGCGGCGCTTAACGGCAACCCGCTGTTTCTGCGCGCCGTTACGGGAAAATCGGGCTGGCTGGAGGGCGAACGGGCCAGACTGTATGACAGGGAAGGAAGATTCTACGGGATCTATGAATTTCAGGCGATGAAAGGCCGCTTTAAGCCTGTAAAGCTGTTCCTGTAGAGAAACGGGTCGATCGTATGGAGCTGATACGGGAAACAACTGAATTTATCTTAGAGAGATCCTCCGCCGCGGCGATCGGGAAATTCGACGGTATCCACAGAGGGCACCGCAGGCTCCTCGACGAGATCCTAGCCCAGAAGCAGAACGGGCTGCTCGCGGCGGTCTTTACCTTTGACCCGCCGCCGCAGGTCTTTTTTGGCAGGGGCGGCTGCGGGGAACTGATGACGCGGGAGGAAAAGCGCCGCCTGTTTTGGGAGCTGGGCGTCGATGTGCTCATCGAATTTCCGCTCTGGGAAGAGACGGCGGCCATGCCGCCGGAGATCTTCATTGAAAAGATCCTAACAAGGCAGATGCGGGCGTCCTATATCGCCGCCGGTACGGATATCAGCTTTGGCAGCCGGGGCGCGGGAGACGCCAAGATGTTAAAGGCGTACGGGGAGAGTCTGGGATTTACGGTGCAGATCATAGAGAAGGTCTGCGAGGGCGGAAGAGAGATCAGCTCGAGCCGGATCCGAGAGGAGATCAAACAGGGCAGAATGGAGGAGGCGGCGAAGCTGACGGGGCGTCCCTACCGTATCAGCGGGATCGTGCGCCACGGCAAAAGGCTCGGACGCTCGCTCGGTATGCCGACCGTCAATCTGGAGCTGCCGGAACGCAAGCTGCTGCCGCCCAACGGCGTGTATTTTTCCCGCGTAGAGATCGGCGGCGGGCAGTACCGGGGGATCAGCAATATCGGCTGCAAGCCGACGGTCAGCGACGAGGGCCGCATGGGGCTTGAGACCTATCTGTATGATTTCGACGGCGATCTGTACGATCGGGAGGTCGGCGTTTCCCTGCTGCATTTCTGGCGGCCCGAGATGAGATTTGATACGGTGGAGCTGCTCGCGGATCAGATGAGGAAAGATATTGAAGCGGGAAAATACTACTTGTAAGTTTTGACGTTATCACGTAGAATAAAAATAGACGCGCCGGTTTGTATCCGCGCGCAGGGTAAGGAAACGCCCGCCTGCAGGCGTGGGCTGTAGAGGGCGGGGCTTTGATAAAATGCGAGGTACATACGATGAGTGTTTCTACGTTGCTGGCTATGGCCGGCGGACTGGGCCTGTTCCTGTACGGCATGAAGGTAATGAGCGAAGGGATCGAGAAAGCGGCGGGCGCGAAGCTGCGCGGGATCCTAGAGTTTTTTACGACGAACCGTTTTACGGGAATGCTGGTAGGCATTATATTTACCGCGATCATCCAGTCCTCCAGCGCCTGTACGGTCATGGTGGTCAGCTTTGTCAATTCCGGCCTGATGAATCTTTATCAGGCTGCCGGCGTGATATTGGGGGCCAATATCGGTACGACGGTAACGTCTCAGCTCGTATCTTTTAACTTATCTGAAATCGCTCCGGTCTTTCTGCTCGGCGGCGTGATCGCCGTAATGTTTGTTAAAAACGATCTGGTGAAAAAGATCGGCGAAGTAATACTAGGCTTCGGCGTATTGTTCATGGGGCTGTCCGGCATGTCGGGCGCAATGGCGGGGCTGCGGGAGGATCCCGCGATCGTCAGCCTCTTTTCTTCTCTTACCAATCCTTTTTTCGCGGTGCTTTTGGGCACGGTGTTCACGGCCATCATTCAGAGCTCCTCCGTAACGGTCAGCATTATCCTGCTGATGGCGAATCAGGGGCTGCTCGGGCTGCCGATCTGCATGTTCATCATCTTAGGCTGCAATATCGGCGCGTGCGCTACGGCGATGATTGCGTCCTTTTCCGGGAAAAAGGACGCCAAGCGCGCGGCGATGATCCATTTATTGTTTAATGTTTTCGGTACGGCGCTCTTTTTCGTCGTATTCCTGTTCGCGCTCGATCCTATCGTGGAAGCGCTCACGGCGCTGTCCGGCGGCAATCCGGGCAGATGTGTGGCGAACGCGCATACGCTCATCAAGATCCTGCAGGTGATCCTGCTCTTTCCCTTTTCCGGCGTGCTGGTAAGGCTCACGTATTTCTTTGTGCCGGGCGAAGACGAGAAGATCGGGTACAGGGACAGCTTCCAGCTTAAATATATCGGGGATAAGGTGGTGTTCAATCCCGCGACGGCGGTCGTGGGGGTCATCAACGAGATCGAGCGTATGGCTTCCCTTGCCAGCGAGAATCTCAACCGTTCGATGAACGCGCTCATTACCTTAGATGAGGAGGATATCGCGGAGGTCTATGCGGTAGAGAAGAATATCAACTTTTTAAACCACGCGATCACGAATTATCTGGTCAAGATCAACCAGACGACGCTGCCGATCGAGGACTTAAAGAGTATCGGCGCGCTGTTCCATGTGGTCAACGATATCGAACGGATCGGCGATCATGCGGAGAATATAGCGGACTGCGCGCGGCGGCGGATCGAGAACGGCGCGGGCTTCAGCAAGACCGCGCAGGCGGAGCTGGGCGAGATGCTGGATATGGTCAATAAGATCGTGCAATATTCGGTCGATATGTTCGTGACGGGCAACGAAGAGCATATGCAGGATATCGTGGATCTGGAGGACGCGATCGACCAAAAGGAGCGGGAGCTGCAGCAGCTCCATGTGGATCGGCTGACGCATAACGAATGCACGCCGGAGGCGGGGATGCTGTTCTCGGATATCATATCCGGTCTCGAGCGCGTATCGGACCATGCGACGAATATCGCCTTTGCGATCCTGCACGGCAACGATGAGAACGGCGGCGAAGAAAAGAGCGGGAAAAATTCGTAAGGATTTATAAAAAGAGAAAGAAAAAGAAGAAGAGAAGGAAAAGTAAGAAGAGAAAGAAGAAAAAAAAGAAAAAAGGACGGATCGCGCAGGGGACGGCCATGCCGGAGGGCGCGGCTCAGATACAGGCAGGAAATAGAACGGAACGATAAAAAGAAAATGGCAAACGGAAAAACAGAAAAAATAACCAACGAAAAAATGACAAATGAGAAAACAGAAAAAACAGTAAACGGGAAAACGGCAGACGCAGGGGCGGCGAACGAGGATATCGGGAATCTGATCGCTTTGCTGGATAATTTTGCGGCGGGGGATACGAGCCGCATGAAGATAGCCGTATCCGGGGAACAGGAAGCGGGGACGAGCAGGCGTTCCTATCATTACGGAAGATGCGATATCGGCAGTCCGTGGGCGTCGGGAGAATGCTATGACGCGCCGGAGGCGGATTGCGACAGGAAGGATTGACATACTGACATGAGGAAAAGGACCATCGGAGGGATCAGTCTGCTGCTTCTTCTTTTTTTATGGAGCGGGACGGGCGCGCAGGCTGTTTCCACGAGCGATATGAAAAAGCCGACCGCGGGCTTTGATAGGGCGATGGAGGAAGCGGCGCCGGATGAGGCCGATATTCAGGAGGCCGCGGAGCGGCTGAAAGCGCAGCAGGAACAGGACGAGGAGACGGATATCGAGATCCTTCAGACCGCGGAGGCGCAGAAGGAGGCGCTGAGCGAAGCAAATCTCTGGGGATATACCAATCTGGGGATCGCGCAGGTGGACAACCATCTAAACGTCCGCGATAAAGGGAGCGAAGACGGGGAGCTGGTCGGGAAAATGACGAAAAACGCCGCCTGCGAGATCCTTTCGATAGACGGGGACTGGGCGCATATCAAATCCGGCAAGGTGGAAGGATATGTGCATATGGATTATCTTCTGACCGGCGAGGCCGCCAAAAAGAAAGCGGCCGAGGTCGTCTATACGGTAGCGAAGGTGAATACGCAGACTTTGAAGGTGCGGGAGGGGCCAAGTACCGAGAGCCCCGTCCTTACGTTGGTAGCGCAGGACGAACGCCTTGAGGTGGTGGAGACGGGGCCGGAGGGCTGGGCCCGTATCATGCTGGACGACGAGGAAGCCTATGTCTCCACAGATTACTGCGTGATCGAGCAGGAGCTGGAAACGGCGGTCACGATGAAGGAACTGCTGTACGGGGGCGGGATCTCCAATACGAGGGTCGATCTGTGCCAGTATGCGAAGCAGTTCGTAGGCAATCCCTATGTCTGGGGCGGGACGAGCCTGACGAAGGGGGCGGACTGCTCCGGTTTTGTGCAGAGCGTATTTAAGCATTTCGGGATCAGCCTGCCGCGCTCTTCCCGCCAGCAGGCGGGCGTGGGGACAAAGATATCGCTGGCGGACGCCAAGCCGGGCGATTTGATCTTTTACGCGAAGGGGAGCACGATCAATCATGTCGCGCTCTATATTGGAAACGGTCAGGTGGTACATGCCAGCAGTCCCAAATCGGGGATCAAGATCTCCAATGCGACCTACCGCAAACCGGCGGCCGTAAAGCGGGTAATGCCCTAAGATACCGAATGGGATACCGGATAAAAGTCTTTACTTCTTTGCAAGAGTGTGCTATACTGGCAAAGTATGAAGTTTGCCGCCGCTTAGGATCAGGACTCTCCGACCCATCCCCAGTGGCAGGCGCAGAAATGAGATAATAGGAGGAAGGGACATGATTTCCAAAGAAAAGAAAACGGCGATCATCAAAGAGTATGCAAGGAGCGAGGGCGATACGGGCTCACCGGAGGTACAGGTCGCAGTGCTTACGGCGAGGATCGCCGAGCTGACGGAGCACCTGAAGGAGAATCCTAAGGATCACCACTCCAGAAGAGGGCTTTTGATGATGGTCGGTCAGAGACGCGGTTTGCTGAGCTATTTAAAGAAAAAAGATATTTCCAGATACCGTGCCCTGATCGAGAAACTGGGACTGAGAAAATAATGATGGAGGAAGGGCGGATGGATATTATATCATCCGCCTTTCCGATATCAGATGGGAGGAGGCCCGCAAGCGGGCCCTGAACGGAGGAAGGTCACACAGGCGTCGGGCAAAAGACGGATCCGAGACGACTGCGGCGTATACATTCTGCAATGCGTATGGCGCAGTAGTTTCGGAGCCTTTTGCCCGTCAGGGAAAAGAACGGCGCACAGACGCGCAGGCCGCCGGAAGGACGGCGGCGGAAATGAAAGGGAGAAGCATATGTATAAAACTTACACAATGGAGCTTGCCGGACGCACGCTTAGAGTGGAGATCGGCAAGGTAGGGAAACAGGCAAACGGCTGCGCATTTATGCAGTATGGCGAGACGACCGTGCTCAGCACGGCGACGGCGTCCGACAAACCGAGGGAGGGGATCGATTTCTTTCCGCTCAGCGTAGAATTTGAAGAGAAGCTGTACGCGGTCGGCAAGATCCCGGGAGGATTTAACAAGAGGGAAGGGAAGGCGTCCGAAAATGCGGTTCTGACAAGCCGCGTCATCGACAGGCCGATGCGTCCGTTGTTCCCTAAGGATTACAGGAACGACGTTACGTTAAATAACATGGTCATGTCGGTCGATCCCGCGTGCCGCCCGGAGCTGGTGGCGATGCTCGGCGCTTCGATCGCGACCTGTATTTCGGATATCCCGTTCGACGGGCCCTGCGCGATGACGCAGATCGGTATGATCGACGGGGAATTTGTCGTCAATCCTTCTCAGGAGCAGTGGAAGTGCGGCGACTTAAAGCTGACGGTCGCTTCTACCGCCGAGAAGGTCATTATGATCGAGGCGGGGGCGAACGAGGTGCCCGAGGATAAGATGATCGAAGCGATCTATAAGGCGCATGAGATCAATCAGACGCTCATCGCCTTTATCAATCAGATCGTGGCCGAGGTCGGCAAGCCTAAGCACGAATACACGAGCTGCGCGGTGCCGCAGGAGATGTTCGATAAGATAAAGGAGATCGTTTCTCCCAGCGAGATGGAGGAAGCGGTATTTACCGACGAAAAGCAGGTGAGGGAAGAGAATATCCGCGCTATCACGGAGCGTTTGGAGGAAGCCTTTGCGGAAAATGAGGAATGGCTGGCCCTGCTGGACGAGGCGGTCTATCAATATCAGAAAAAGACGGTGCGCAAGATGATCCTTCAGGATCAGAAGCGTCCCGACGGCCGCGGGATCAAGGAGATCCGTCCGCTGGCGGCCGAGGTGGACATCATTCCGAGGGTGCACGGCTCCGCGATGTTTACGCGCGGGCAGACGCAGATCTGCAATGTGACGACGCTGGCGCCGCTCTCCGAGGTGCAGAAGCTCGACGGTCTGGACGAAAATGAGGTCAGCAAGCGCTATATGCACCACTATAATTTCCCGTCCTATTCGGTAGGGGAGACGAAGCCATCCAGAGGGCCGGGACGCCGCGAGATTGGGCACGGTGCGCTGGCGGAGCGGGCGCTGATACCGGTGCTCCCGTCCACAGAGGAATTTCCTTACGCGATCCGTTCCGTATCGGAGACCTTTGAATCCAACGGCTCTACCTCTATGGCATCGACCTGCGCGTCCTGCATGTCTCTGATGGCCGCGGGCGTGCCGATCAAAAAGATGGTAGCGGGTATCTCCTGCGGTCTGGTAACGGGAGAGACGGACGACGAATATGTGCTTTTGACGGATATTCAGGGATTGGAAGACTTTTTCGGCGATATGGACTTTAAGGTGACGGGTACGACCGAAGGGATCACCGCGATCCAGATGGATATCAAGATCCACGGCCTGACGAGGCCGATCGTGGAGGGTGCGATCGCAAGGTGCCGCGAGGCAAGGCTGTTTATCATGGATCACTGCATGAAGGCGGCTATCAGCGCGCCGCGTCCCGAGGTCAGCAAATATGCGCCTAAGATCATTCAGATCCAGATCGATCCCGAGAAGATCGGCGACGTCGTCGGACAGCGCGGCAAGACGATCAATACGATCATCGAGCGAACGGGCGTTAAGATCGATATCTCGGATGACGGTTCGGTATCCGTCTGCGGCACCGATCAGGCTATGATGGATAAGGCCGTAGAGATGATCCGTATCATTACCACGGAGTTTGAGGCGGGACAGATCTTTAAGGGAACGGTCGTCAGCATTAAGGAGTTCGGCGCGTTCATTGAGTTCGCGCCCGGCAAGGAGGGCATGGTGCACATCTCGAAGATCGCAAAGGAGAGGATCAACCGGGTCGAGGACGTCCTGACGCTGGGAGACAAGGTGACGGTCGTCTGCTTAGGCAAGGATAAGATGGGACGTATCAGCTTTTCCATGAAAGATGTAGCGCAGAAATAAAATAAAGCTTTGTTTGTGGGATTGTTTTTGGAATCATTTTTCGGGCAGTTTTGGGATAATGGAGGTGCGGCGATGAAGATCACATTAAAGGACGGCAGCAGCAAAGAATATGCGCAGCCGATGCGCGTTTATGACATTGCGCTGGATATCAGCGAGGGGCTGGCGCGGGCGGCCTGCGCGGGCGAAGTGGACGGCGAGGTGGTCGATCTCAGGACGGTGCTGGAAAAGGACTGCACGCTGAATATCCTGACGGTCAGGGACGAGGCGGGGCTTAGGACCGTGCGCCATACCTGCTCCCATGTGCTGGCCGAGGCGGTAAAGCGCCTCTTCCCGGACGCAAAGATCGCGATCGGGCCCTCTATCGCGGAGGGGTTTTACTATGATTTTGACCATGCCCCGTTTTCCAGAGAGGATCTGGACAATCTGGAAAAGGAGATGAAAAAGATCATCAAGGAGGGACATGCGATAGAACGCTTTACGCTGCCGAGACAGGAAGCGCTAAGCTATATGGAGGAGCGGCAGGAGCCTTATAAGGTAGAGCTGATCCGCGACCTGCCGGAGGAGGCGGAGATCTCCTTTTACGATCAGGGAGGCTTCGTGGATCTGTGCGCGGGGCCGCACCTGATGAGCACGAAGGGGATCAAGGCGTTTAAGCTGATCTCTTCTTCGATGGCGTATTGGAGAGGGGATTCCGACAGGGCGCAGCTGCAGCGTATCTATGGGACAGCCTTTGGGAATAAGGAAGAGCTGGAGGCGTATCTGGAACATTTGGCCGATATCAAGAAGCGCGACCACAACCGGCTGGGGCGCGAGATGGAGCTGTTTACGACCGTAGACGTGATCGGACAGGGACTGCCGCTGCTTCTGCCTAAGGGCGCAAAGATGATCCAGAAAATGCAGCGCTGGATCGAGGATCTGGAGGATAAGGAATGGGGCTATGTGCGCACCAAGACCCCCTATATGGCAAAGAGCGACTTATATAAGCTCTCCGGCCACTGGGATCATTATCTGGACGGCATGTTCGTGCTCGGAGATCCGCAGGCGGATAAGGAGGTATATGCGCTGCGTCCGATGACCTGTCCGTTCCAGTATTTCTGCTATAAGAACACGCAGCATTCTTACCGCGATCTGCCGATCCGCTACGGCGAGACTTCGACGCTGTTCCGCAACGAGGATTCCGGCGAAATGCACGGCCTGACCCGTGTGCGCCAGTTCACGATCTCGGAGGGACACCTGATCGTAAGGCCGGATCAGATGGTCGAGGAGTTTAAGGGCTGCCTCGCGCTGGCGAAGCACTGCCTGACGACGCTCGGCATCGAGGAAGACGTGACCTATCATCTCTCCCGCTGGGATCCGAACGACCATAAAAAATATATCGGGGAGCCGCAGGTCTGGGAGGAGACGGAGCAGCATATCCGCGAGATCCTGACCGAGCTGGAGATCCCTTTTGTGGAGGATATCGGAGAGGCCGCTTTCTATGGGCCGAAGGTCGATATCAATGCAAAGAACGTGTACGGCAAGGAAGACACCATGATCACGATCCAATGGGATGCGCTGCTGGCGGAGCAGTTCGATATGTATTATATCGACCAGAACGGCGACAAGGTGCGTCCGTATATCATTCACAGGACGTCGATCGGCTGCTATGAGAGGACGCTGGCATGGCTGATCGAAAAATACGCGGGGAAATTCCCGACATGGCTGTGCCCGGAGCAGGTGCGTATCCTGACCATCTCCGAAAAGGCCGACGCCTATGCGGAGAAGATACGAAGGGAGCTGGCCGCGAACGATATCGACGTCACGGTGGACAATCGCTCTGAGAAGATTGGCTATAAGATCAGGGAGGCGAGAATGGCAAGGCTCCCCTATATGCTGGTGGTGGGCGCGAGCGAGGAAGAGGAAGGGCTGGTATCCGTCAGGAGCCGCTTTGCGGGAGACGAGGGAAGAAAGCCCCTTGCGGAATTTATCGAGCAGATATCCCGCGAGATCCGCACCAAAGAGATCCGCAGGGAAGAGCAGAAGGCGCAGGAAAACTAGCGGCGCGCGGCGCAGGCACTTCAAAACGGAATAAAACAGAAGGAAAGGGCAGGGGCCGCGTGAGCGGCCTCTTTTTTTGCGCATATTTTTCCAAATTTCTTTTTTCCTTCATAATTTATTCATAATTTGTTAAGAAAACATAAGTTCTCACTTGTCATTTGCAGGAATCTGCGCTAGAATAGAGACAAAAGTGGTGGAAAGTGGAATGAAGTGGATAAAAGTGGCGGATAAGTGCACAACATTTCCCGCTTTCCGTGGCAGACCGCTTTTGGCAGGTGACAGTTATGTTCATGGGAGAGTACAACCACACGATCGACGCAAAGGGCAGAGTGATCGTACCTTCCAGATTCCGGGAAGCGTTAGGCGACGAGTTCGTCGTCACGAAGGGTCTGGACGGGTGCTTGTTTGTGTATGACGAAAAGGAGTGGGCCGCCTTTGAGGAAAAGCTGAAATCCCTGCCGATCACGAATAAGGATGCAAGGGCGTTTGTGCGCTTCTTTCTGGCCGGAGCCGCCTGCGTGGAGGTGGACAAGCAGGGCAGGATCTTACTGCCGGGCTCTCTGCGGGAATTTGCCGGACTGGCAAAGGACGTCGTACTCATCGGCGTAGGCAGCAGGATCGAAGTATGGAGTAAGGAACGATGGGAAGGAGCCGCTTCCTTTGACGATATGGACGAGATCGCGGAGCATATGGCCGATCTGGGACTTATCATATAGCGGCCGGGATAGGCCGTATGGGAAGACGGGGGCCGGAAGGGACATATGGAGTTTGCGCATAAATCGGTATTGCTGGAGGAGACGATCAAGGAGCTGAATATCAAGCCGGACGGCGTATATGTGGACGGCACGCTGGGAGGCGGCGGGCACAGCTTTCACATCGCCGAGCGGCTTTCGGAGCGGGGCAGGCTGATCGGGATCGATCAGGACGATGCGGCGATCGAGGCGGCGGGGAAACGTCTGTCCCCGTTTGCGGAGCGCACCTTCTTAGTCCGCGGCAACTACCGGGAGACGGACAGCGTGCTGCGCGGGCTGGGCTTTTCGGGCGCGGACGGCATCCTGCTCGATCTGGGCGTTTCCTCTTATCAGCTGGATACGCTGGAGCGGGGCTTTTCCTATCGGTACGATACCGACTTGGATATGCGCATGGACAGGCGGCAGACGCTGACGGCAAGGTACATTGTGAATCATTATTCCGTATCGGAATTATCGCGCGTGATACGGGACTATGGGGAGGACAGATTTGCGCAGAATATCGCGAAGCATATCGTACAGGCAAGAGAAAAGAAACCGATAGAGACGACGGGGGAACTCAACGAGATCATAAAGGGCGCGATCCCGGCGAAAATGCGGGAAAAAGGGGGACATCCTTCCAAACGGACGTTTCAGGCGATACGGATCGAATGCAACAGGGAGCTGGAGATACTGGAAGGATCGCTGGATATGCTGCTGTCGCTGCTTAATCCGGGCGGGCGGCTGTGTATCATTACCTTTCATTCCTTAGAGGACCGTATCGTAAAATCCGCGTTCAGGCGCTATGAAAACCCATGCGTCTGCCCGCCGGATTTCCCGGTGTGCGTCTGCGGCAGAAAGCCGGAGGGGCGTATCGTTACCAGAAAGCCGATCGTGCCCGACGAAAAGGAGATCTCGGAGAATAAACGGGCTAAGAGCGCAAAGCTGAGAGTATTTGAGAAGAGGGAGTAATCGTATGGCGGAAAGAAGGCAGAGCAGAGCCGTCCGGGGCGAAAGGGGAAGCCGCGGCGGCGATCAGGTGAGAAATCATCTGTATGTATACGGCAATACGGCAAGGAAGCTGGACGTACGGGAGGAGATCCGCAGAAAGCCCGCGCGGGCGCACAATGATAACGTCAGGAAGAACAGGGCGAAGGCGATGTATATGAATCCCGCCTATGTGCTGTTTTTAGCCGCCGCGCTGGCGGTTTCCGCGTTTATCCTGATCGGGTATATCCGCTTGCAGTCTGATATCACGAACAGTATCAACCATATCGCGGCGCTCGAGAGCGAGCTGAACGATCTGAAGCTCTCCAACGACGAGGAATACAGCAGGATCGAGAGCAGCGTGAATCTGGAAGAGATCAAACGGATCGCGATCGAAGAGCTCGGCATGACATACGCGGCGCAGGGACAGGTCGTGGAGTATGACGCGGAGGGAAGCGATTATGTCAGACAGGTGGCAGATATCCCGCAGTAGGGCAGGGAGCGGGAATGTGAGAAGGACGGGAAGGGCGAAACGGAATAAATTTACGACCATGATGCAGAAAAAGCTGCTGGTGCTCTTTTTGTTCGTACTGCTTGCCTTCGGCTATCTGAGCGCGAGTTTAATTAGGATCAACCGGGACAGCGGCGAGCAGTATAAGCGCCAAGTCCTTTCCCAGCAGAGATACGACAGCAGGGTGCTGCCCTTTAAGCGGGGGGACATCGTAGACTGCAAGGGGACGAAGCTGGCCGTCAGCGAGAAGGTGTATAACGTCATTTTGGACGCGAAGCTGGCCGGAGAGAACGAGGAAACCGTCGCGGCCACCACACAGGCGCTGCATACCTGTTTTGGCCTAGACGGCTCGGAGATCCGCTCCTATATCGCGGCGAATCCCGATTCCCAGTATTATATATTGGCCAGAAAGCTCCCCTATGACAAGATCAGCCCCTTTGTGGAGCTGCAGAGCGATACGGAGAATAACCCGGATATCAAGGGCGTCTGGTTCGAGGAGGAATATGAGCGTATCTATCCCAACGGCAGCCTTGCGTGCGACGCCATCGGCTTTACGGGCAAGGACAATACGGGGAATTACGGTCTGGAGGAATATTATAATAACACGTTAAACGGAATCAACGGCAGGGAATATGGGTATCTTAATGACGATTCCACACTGGAAAGGAGCACGAAAGCGGCGATCGACGGCAATACCATCGTGACGACGCTGGACGCCAATATCCAGAATATCGTTGAAAAATATCTAAAGAAGTTCAACGAAGAGAATAAAGACGCGGCGAGAGAGGGAAACGGCGCGTACAATATCGGCTGTATCATGATGAACGTCAATACGGGAGAGATCCTTGCGATGGCAAGCTACCCCGACTTCGACCTAAACGATACCAAAAACCCTAAGGCTTTGCTGGGCATGAACATGCTGGACGCGGAAGGGAAGGACACGGGGGAGGTCATCACGCAGGAAAAGCTGGATACGATGGACGACGATACGCTGTACGCCAATTTAAACGCGCTCTGGAAGAATTTCTGCATCAGCAGCACCTATGAGCCCGGATCGGTCGCCAAGCCCTTTACGGTGGCGATGGGGCTGGAATCGGGGAAGCTGAGCGGCGACGAGACCTATTTCTGCGGCGGCTCGCTCTGGTACGGCGGACATGAGATCCACTGTCATAACAGGCTGGGCGACGGAATGCTGACGGTGAAGGAAGCCGTTGAAAAATCCTGCAACGTCGCGCTCATGCAGATGGGGGACGCCATCGGGAAAAACAATTTTTTGAATTTTCAGGAGGAATTTAACTGGGGACTCAAGACGAATATCGATCTGGCCGGGGAAGCGCGGACGAGCGCGCTGGTCTACAACGCTTCCAGCATGGGGGAAGCGGAGCTTGCGACTTCGACCTTCGGGCAGGGGTTTAACGTGACGATGATCCAGATGATCACGAGCTTCTGCGCCCTCGTCAACGGCGGCTATTATTATGAGCCGCATATGGTCAGCAGGATCTTGAGCCCGGACGGCACGACGGTCAAGAATATCGAACCGCGGCTGCTCAAGCAGGTGATCTCTCCGAGCACTTCGGAGAAGATCGTCGATTTCTGCAACGGCGTCGTGACGGAAGGGACCGGCAAGACCGCAAGACCGGCGGGCTATGCGATCGGGGGCAAGACGGGCACGGCGGAAATGGTGCCGCGCGATAAGAATAATTACGTGGTCTCCTTCGCGGGCTACGCTCCGGCGGACAATCCGCAGATCGCGATCTACGTCGTCGTGGACAGGCCGAATACGACCTATCAGGACGATGCGAAATTTGCGACGCAGATCGTCCGCAATGTCCTGACGGAAGCGCTGCCTTATCTGAATTATTTTATGACGCAGGAGCTTTCCGAGGAGGAAAGGGCGGAGATCAGCGAGAGCGGTCTCGCGGTGCAGCTTCCCGCGCCCGCGGACGAAGAGGCGAAGGACGGCGAAGGCGAAACGGAAGGCGGCGAAAGCGGGACAGAAAGCGGCGAAAGCGGCGGACAGCAAAAGGAGGCCGAAGGCGGAGAGACACCGGCAGAGCCGGGGCCGGAAGACGTAGTCGTCACCGGAGGAGAAGGAAACACGGAGGATACGACGGGAGAGCCGGAGGATACGGAAGGAGATACACAGGGCGAGCCGAGCCAGCAGGAGCTGGACTGGCAGGAAAAGATCGCTTCGTATGAGACGGATGAGGAGACCGGATATCTGATCGAGCCGGGCACCGGCGTTTTGATCGATCCGCTCACGGGACAGGCCGTCAACGGCGCTTCCTTTATGAATTGAAAGCCCGGAATGGAAAACGCGCAGTCATAAGCGCAGGAGGAAAATAATAGATTGTAATAAAATGCGCCGCGCCCCTGCGGGGCGGCGCGGGCGGATTCCTTTCGGGGGTTTCTTTGGAGAATCTGGAAAAGAATAAAACGTTTCACCGCAGGAAGATCTTAGCGGCTTTTGTGCTTTTCTTCCTCGCCTTTCTGGGACTGATCGCGCGGCTTTCCTATCTGATGGTGGGCAGGTCGCAGTATTACAGCGAAATGGCGCAGGATCTCCACGAGCGGGAGAGGAGTATCAAGGCGGCGAGAGGAAGGATACTGGATCGGAACGGCGTGGTGCTCGCGGATAATAAGACCGTATGCACCATTTCCGTCATCCACAGTCAGATCAAGGACGAGGAGGCGGTCGTCGATCTGCTGCAGAGGGAGCTTTTTTTAGAGGAAGACTATGTGCGGAGCCGGGTGGAAAAGGTCTCGGCCATCGAACGGATCCGAAGCAATGTAGAGAAGTCCACAGGAGACAGGATACGGGAGGCGAATCTCTCGGGCGTCAAGGTGGACGAAGACTATAAACGGTATTATCCCTACGGGGAGCTGGCTTCTAAGGTGCTGGGCTTTACGGGAGGGGACAATCAGGGGATCATAGGTCTGGAGGTCAGCTATGATTCCATTCTGGAGGGGGAGCCGGGCACGATACTGACGGTCACGGACGCCAGAGGCATTGAGCTGGACGCGGCCGGAGAAAACCGGATCGAGCCGGTAGACGGCAGCGATCTGACGATATCCCTCGATCTGAATATCCAGAAATACGCCACACAGCTTGCGTATCAGGCAATGGAGACCAAGCGGGCCGACAGCGTCTCCGTCATTGTGATGAATCCGCAAAACGGCGAGATCCTAGCGATGACGAACGTGCCGGAATTTGACCTAAACGCCCCGTTTGCCTATCAGGGGGAGCTGCCGGAGGGCGCGACGGAGAAAGAGAAACAGGATTTGTTAAACAGAATGTGGCGCAACGGCTGTATCAACGATACCTATGAGCCGGGCTCCACCTTTAAGACCGTAACGGCGGCGGCCGGTCTGGAAGCGGGCGCCGTGCATACGACGGATACCTTCCAGTGCCCGGGCTATATCATGGTGGAGGATAGACGGATACGCTGTCACAAGCGGGGAGGCCACGGAAACGAGGACTTTGTCCAAGCGACCATGAATTCCTGCAATCCGGTCTTTGTCACGGTCGGGCTGCGGCTGGGGAGCGAGCGGTATTACGAGTATTTCCAGAAGTTCGGGCTGTTGGAAAAGACGGGGATCGACCTGCCGGGCGAGGCGGCGACGATCATGCATAAAAAGGAGAATATCGGCATGGTGGAGCTGGCGACCATTTCCTTTGGACAGTCCTTTCAGATCACGCCGATCCAGCTCATGACGACGGTATCGTCCTTTGTGAACGGGGGCAGGCGTATCACGCCGCACTTTGCGCTCGAGGCTAGGGATACGGAGGGGCGGCTCGTAAGGAATTTTACCTATCCGGTAAGGGAAGGGATCGTCAGCGGCGAGACCTGCGAGACGATGAAAATGCTCCTAGAGCAGGTCGTGGAAAACGGCGGCGGCCAAAACGCCCACGTGGAGGGCTTCCGCATTGGCGGCAAGACGGCGACGAGCCAGACGCTTCCGCGCGGCAGCGGCAGATATATCTCCTCCTTTCTCGGCTTCGCTCCGGCGGACGATCCGCAGGTCATGGCGTTAGCCATCATCAATAATCCGCAGGGCGTCTATTACGGCGGGCAGATCGCGGCCCCGGTGGTCAGGCAGTTATTTGAGAATATCCTTCCCTATCTGGAAGAGGAAGCAAGAAGCGGGAAAGGATAAAGAAATAAAAGAAGAATAAGAAAAAAGAGAGTCAGGAAAAGAAAACCGGAAAAAGATAGAAGCATGAAAGAAGAAAAGAGAAAGGATAAAATATGATGAATTACAGTTCGGCGGCGATACCGGTCATCATCGCGTTTGTGATCAGCGCTCTGGCGGGGCCGTTCGTGATCCCCTTTTTAAAGCGGCTGCATGTCGGTCAGACGGAGCGGGACGAGGGCCCCAAATCGCATTTAAAGAAATCGGGGACGCCGACGATGGGCGGCGTTTTGATCCTCGGCAGCGTGCTGCTGACCTCGCTCCCGTATGTGGAACAATATCCCCGTATCATTCCGATCCTGTTTCTAATGCTGGGCTTCGGGCTGATCGGATTTTTGGATGACTATATCAAGGTCGTCCTGAAGCGTTCTCTGGGGCTGACGCCCGCCCAGAAAATGGCGGGACAGATCGCG
The DNA here is from genome assembly GCA_947626715.1 of uncultured Lachnospiraceae bacterium. Lineage (GTDB taxonomy): Bacteria > Bacillota > Clostridia > Lachnospirales > Lachnospiraceae > VSOB01. The sequence continues at coordinate 26,344 of CANQTG010000019.1, forward strand.
GTGACGGGTATCTTTGTTTTCTACCTGCTGCGTTATACGGATGTGGATCTTGCGATGAAGATTCCGTTTTTTCCGGGTATCACGCTGGATTTTGGGATCTTGAACGTGCCGCTTCTGTTTCTGGTCGTGATCGGGACGGTGAACGGCGTCAATTTCACGGACGGTCTGGACGGTCTGGCGAGCAGCGTGACGATCTTGGTCGCGACCTTTTTTACGGTGGCGGCTATCGGCATGGGCGGCGATATCGAGCCAATCACCTGCGCGGTCACGGGCTCGCTGCTGGGCTTTCTGCTCTTTAACGTGTATCCGGCAAAGGTGTTTATGGGGGATACGGGCTCGCTGGCGCTGGGAGGCTTTGTGGCGGCCTGCGCCTATATGCTGCAGATGTCGCTGTATATTCCGATCGTAGGCTTTATCTATCTGGCCGAGGTGCTGTCCGTGATCCTTCAGGTGAGCTATTTTAAGGCGACGGGCGGAAAGCGTATCTTTAAGATGGCGCCGCTCCATCATCATTTTGAATTGAGCGGCTGGTCGGAGACCCGCGTGGTCGCGGTATTTTCCGTTGTGACCGCTCTCTTATGCCTGATCGCGCTGACGGCCCTGTGAGAGAGAAGCCCGCATAGGCGGGGGCTAAAGGCAGGGAGACGAGGGCGGCGGAGACTGTCTGCGTGAAAAGGCCGTCTGCGTAAAAAGATTGTCTGCATGAAAAGGCCGTCTATGTGAAAACGATAGCGGATAGGGATCTACGGATACGAAGGAGTGTCTTTTATGGAATGGGAACGGAAAAATGTGCTTATCGTCGGTTCCGGTATCAGCGGTATCGGCGCGGCAGGGCTTCTGCATAGAGCGGGCGCGCATGTTATTTTATTTGACGGCAATGAAAAGCTGACAGAGGACGAGGTCAGACGGAAACTGGCGGAGAGCCAAAACGGACAGGGAGCGGAAAGCCAAAACGGGCAGGAAGCAGGAAGCGGGAATGCGCGGGAAGAGGCGGACGGCGCGGCGTGGGCGGAGATCTACACGGGCGCGCTGCCGGGCGAGGCGGAAGGGCGGGCGGAGCTCGTGATCCTCAGTCCGGGCGTTGCGGCGGATACGGAATTTGTGCAGGCGTTTCGGGAACGCGGGATCCCCATCTGGGGCGAGATCGAGCTTGCCTATCATTTCGCAAAGGGCAGGCTGATCGCGATAACGGGGACGAACGGGAAAACGACGACGACCGCGCTGTGCGGGCAGATCATGAAGGATCATCAGGACGGCGTCTTTGTCGTAGGCAATATCGGGAACCCGTATACGCTGGAAGCGGATAAAACGAACGAGGAGAGCGTCACGGTAGCGGAGATCAGCAGCTTTCAGCTCGAGACGATCCACAGTTTCCGGCCGGACGTATCCGCGATCTTAAATATCACGCCGGATCATCTGAACCGCCACCATACGATGGAAAACTACGCAGCCGTCAAGGAAAGCATTGCGAAGAATCAGGATAAGAGCGGCCGCTGTATCTTAAATTACGAGGATGCATACACGCGCGCCTTTGGGGAGCGGACGAGCGCGGAGGCGTTTTACTTTTCCTCCCAAAGGAGGCTGGAAAAGGGGATCTATCTGGAAAACGGGGATATCTGGCTCGCGGACGGCGGCGCGCCGATCCGGCTGTTGGGCGTCCGTGAGATGAAGCTCATGGGTATGCACAACGTAGAGAACGTGATGGCGGCGATCGCGCTGACGTACAGCGTGGGCGTGCCGCTTCCCGAGATCGTGCATACGGTCAAAAATTTTAAGGCGGTGGAGCATAGGATAGAATACGTGGCCTCGATCGGGGGCGTCGATTACTACAATGACTCGAAGGGCACCAATCCTGACGCGGCGATCCGCGGGATCCGGGCGATGGATCGGCCCACCGTTTTGATCGGCGGCGGCTATGACAAGGGCGCTTCCTATGACGAATGGATCGAAGCCTTTGACGGAAAGGTGAAATGTCTGGTGCTGCTCGGACAGACGAAAGAGAAGATCGCGGCCTGCGCGCGGGCGCACGGCTTTACGGATATCGTGATGACGGAGAGCTTGGAGGAAGCGGTTTCTATCTGCGCAGAAAAGGCGCAGGACGGCGACGCCGTACTGCTCTCCCCGGCCTGCGCGAGCTGGGGCATGTTCCCCAACTATGAGGTCAGAGGAAAGCTGTTTAAAGAGCTGGTAGGAAAGCTGGAGGATTCGGTTTGAGCAGATTCAGGGAAAGGAGAGGGAATAAGTCGGAGCAGTATTTTGACTATAGTCTTTTGTTTATCGTTTTGTTCCTGCTGGGGTTTGGAATGATCATGATCTATTCCACGAGCTCCTACGAAGCGAGCAAGGACTATGGGGACGCCGCTTATTACCTGAAAAAGCAGGCGGTCGCAACGGTGCTGGGGATCGCGGCGATGATCATAACCGCCAATATCCCGTATCATTTCTGGGAAAGGTTCGCGGTCTTGGGGTATCTCATGTCGGCGGTGCTGATCTGTCTGGTGCTGACGCCCCTCGGGGTGGAGGTAAAGGGCGCGCGGCGCTGGCTGGACTTTGGGATCGGGCTGCGTCTGCAGCCCGCCGAGATCGCAAAGCTGGGCATGATCCTCTTTCTGGCCAGTATGGTATGCAAGATGGGGAGGACGATACGCACGAAAAAGGGCTTTATCAGCATACTGGCGGTGCCCCTGCCGATCAGCCTGATGATCTGGCAGATCACGAATAATCTAAGCTCCGCGATCATCATATTCGGGATCGCGGCGCTGATGCTCTTTGTTTCGAGCCCTGATTACAAGCGCTTTTTCATATTGGGGGCGCTGGGAATTGCGGCCGTGGCCGCGGCGGTGTACGCCGTCGTACATATCGCTTCCGCCGAGAACAGGGGCTTTCGCGGGGAGCGTATCCTTGCATGGCTCCACCCGGAAGCGTACGCCAGCGGGAAGGGGTTCCAGACGCTGCAGGCGCTCTATGCCATCGGTTCCGGCGGCATTTTCGGAAAGGGGCTGGGACAGAGTATGCAGAAGCTGGGATTTATCCCGGAGGCGCAGAACGACATGATCTTTTCGATCATCTGCGAGGAGCTGGGGCTTTTCGGGGCGATCGCGATCATTCTGCTCTTTCTTCTGCTGATCTGGAGATTTATGATCGTAGCGAACAATGCGCCGGATCTTTTCGGCGCGCTGCTGGTGGTAGGGGTGATGGGGCATATCGCTATTCAGGTGATCCTAAATATTGCCGTCGTTACCAATACGATCCCCAATACGGGGATCTCCCTGCCCTTTATCAGCTATGGCGGCTCCTCCGTCATGTTTCTCTTGATCGAGATCGGGCTGGTGCTCAGCGTATCGCATTCCATTCATCTCAGGGAGGTATAGCCCGCGGTACAAGATACCGATAGAATCGCGCGACATAGGATAGAATAGGTCGATTTTCATCAAAATTAAGAAGGTGAATCTGTGGATTCTATTCATATCTGCGGCGGCTGCCCCTTAAACGGCAGCGTGCGGGTGCAGGGCTCGAAAAACGCCGTACTGCCGATTCTGGCGGCCACGATCCTTGTAGAAGGCGTAAGCACGCTCAATAACTGTCCAAAGATAACGGACGTACTGTGCATGATAAGGCTTTTGCAGAGTATAGGCTGCCGCGTGTCGGCGGACTGGGAAAGCGGGCGGATTACAGTAGACGCGGGCCGCATTGAAAACAGCAGCCTGCCGGAGGATTACGTATCGCGTATGCGCTGCTCGGTGGTCGTCATGGGCGCTCTGCTCGGACGGACGGGGCGGGTCAGTATCAGCTACCCGGGAGGCTGCGTGATCGGCAGACGGCCGATCGACATGCACCTGACGGCGTTTTCCAAGCTGGGCGTCAGGCTCTTCGAGCAGGGGAACATACTGCGCGCATGGACGGAAGGAATGTCCGGGGCTCTGATCCCCCTTCCCTTTCCGAGCGTAGGCGCGACGGAGAACAGCATTTTGGCGGCGGTATCCGCCAAAGGCGAGACACGGATCGAGAATGCGGCGAGGGAGCCGGAGATCGGGGCGCTGTGCGGATTCTTACAGAGCGCGGGCGCAGAGATCGAAAGAGAAGAGGGCGGGGCGCATATCCGTATCCGCGGCGGGAGGAGGCTGCATTCGTGCAGCTACCGGATACCGCCGGACCGTATCGTGGCGGGGACTTATCTGCTGGGCTGTATGGCGGCGGGCGGAAGGGTGCGTATAGAGGAAGCAAGAAGCGAGGAACTGGAAGCCCTTCTTGCGGCGATCGCGCAGATGGGCGGCAGCTATATCTGCGGAGAAGACGGTATCACGCTAAAGGCTCCCAAAAGGCCGAAGGCGCTCCCTTACTTAAAAACGGCGGTCTATCCGGGCTATCCGACCGACCTACAGTCGCAGCTTCTGGCCGCGCTGTCCGTGGCGGACGGTATCAGCATAGTGGAGGAGGATATCTTTGAGGACCGCTTCCGTATCGTGCCGGAGCTTATCAGGATGGGGGCGGATATCACGGTGGAAGGGAAACGCGCCGTGGTGCGGGGCGTAGAAGCCCTGCGGGGCGCGCGGGTATGCGCCAAAGAGCTGCGCGGCGGCGCGGCGCTGTGCATGGCCGCGCTGGCGGCCAAAGGAGAGAGCCGGATCGGGAACAGGCATTTTATCGACAGAGGATACGCGTCGCTGGAAGCGGATATCCAGAGGCTCAGGGGAAGGGTATGAAAAAGAAAATAGGGGTCGCGCTTTCGCTGTGCGCGGCGGTGTGTATCATAGGAGGCGCAGCGGCGGCGCTGCTGCATTATTACAAGGTGACGACCGTATATGTAGAGGGAAACGTACATTACAGCAATGAGGAGATCATGGATATGGTCATGTCGGGAAGGCTGGGAGATAATTCCCTGTTTCTGGCATTGAAGTATAAGAACAGGGGGGTGGACGATATCCCCTTTGTTCAGACGATGGACGTGGACATCCTCTCTCCCGACACGATACGCATTACCGTATATGAAAAGGCGATGGCGGGCTATATCGAATATCTCGGGAAATACATGTATTTTGACAAAGACGGCACGATCGTGGAGGCGTCGGATCAGAAAACGGCGGGGATCCCGCAGGTGACGGGCCTTAGCTATGGCTATGTGGTCATGAATGAAAAGCTGCCGATCGACAATCCCGAGATCTTCGCGGATATCTTGGATATCACGCAGCTGTTGAATAAATACGATATTCAGGCGGATAAGATCCAGTTTGACAAGAGCCTGCATAAGACCCTGTATTTCGGGGAAGCGCGGGTCAGTCTTGGATCGAATGAAAATATAGGGGAAAAGATCATGAAGCTGAAGGGGATATTGCCGGAGCTAGACGGCAAGAAGGGAATGCTGCGTATGGATAATTATTCCGAGGAGGTGCAGAATGTTACGTTTGAGCTGGACGAGTGACAAAATGCGGCCCGGGGGGGGGAGGTATAAAGCGCCGGATCGACGGGCGCGGATCGCCTATAGAAACGAAAAAATACCCGGAATCAGAAAAAACAGTTGATTAATTGTGTAAAAGATAATATGATAGACTATATGGAATCTATCAGAAACCATAATAAGGAGGATATACCCTTGCTGGAAATTAAGACGAACGATGCTGAATCCGCTGCCAAGATCATCGTAGTCGGTGTCGGCGGCGCCGGGAATAATGCTGTAAATAGAATGATCGAAGAGAATATTGACGGCGTCGATTTTATCGGGATCAATACGGACAGGCAGGCGCTGCAGCTCTGCAAGGCTCCTAAGCTGCTCCAGATCGGGGAGAAGCTGACAAAGGGTCTGGGAGCGGGCGCAAAGCCTGAGATCGGAGAAAAGGCCGCGGAAGAAAATATAGAAGATATCACCAATGCGCTGAAGGGTTCCGATATGGTGTTCGTCACCTGCGGTATGGGCGGCGGCACCGGGACGGGAGCGGCTCCCGTCGTCGCTAGGGTCTCCAAAGAGATGGGGATCCTGACGGTCGGCGTGGTAACGAAGCCCTTCCGTTTTGAAGCGAAGGCCCGCATGATCAACGCGATCAACGGGATTGAGCGCTTAAAGGAGAACGTCGATACCCTGATCGTTATCCCCAACGATAAGCTGCTCGAGATCGTCGATAGGCGCACGACCATGCCAGACGCGCTGAAAAAGGCGGACGAGGTCCTGCAGCAGGCGGTGCAGGGCATTACCGACCTGATCAATCTGCCGGCGATCATCAATCTGGACTTTGCCGACGTCCAGACCGTTATGAAGGACAAGGGGATCGCGCATATCGGTATCGGCGTAGGAAAAGGCGACGACAAAGCGGCGGATGCCGTTAAGATGGCGGTGGAGAGCCCGCTGCTCGAGACGACGATCTCCGGCGCGACCCATGTGATCATCAACGTATCCGGCGATATTACGCTGGCGGATGCGGCGGATGCCGCCGATTATGTGCAGAATCTGGCCGGAGACGAGGTCAATATCATATTCGGCGCGATGTACGATGAGGCGGCTGCGGACAGCTGTACGATCACCGTGATCGCGACGGGACTGGAAGCGGGCGTAACGCCCCGTATCACCCCGAATAATTTTCAGGCGTATAAGGCGCAGCAGGCGGTCAGGCCCATCGCTTCCAAGCAGGCGGCGGTGAGACCGGCGGCGCAGGCCGTCCCGTCGACGCCCGCGGCGGCGCAGGCGTCCCCCGGCGTCACTCCCAAGCAACTTACGGGGATCCGCAGGCCGGGAGACATCAAGAGCAGCGTGGAGGAAAAGACGCTGAGCATACCGAGCTTTTTACAGAAAAAATAAAAGAAAAACGAAAAGACCCAAAGGGTCCGCAAAAACGGAGCGGAGAGGCTCCGTTTTTTTGCGGGCTTTTTTTGACGGAGAGGGCGGCCCTGTCCGTTTTTGTCTACAAATATTCCGTGCGCCGGAGCCGATTTTGACAAAATATTTGCCGGAGAATTTTTATAATAAACCCATGAAGGGACGCAGGAGGTGAGAGGTGAAATACAGGCTGTATCTTGACGCTTTTTTCCTGCTGAATCTTTTTATGGATACCCTGCTGCTGTCTTTGGTCAAACGAGTTCTCGGGCGTACTGCCACGCGCCTGAGGCTGCTGCTTAGCGGGGCGTTCGGAGCGGGAACGGCGTGCGCCCTGACGCTGGTTTCATGGATCCCCGCTTGGCTGAAGCTGCTCGCGGGATACGGGCTTGTCAGTATCGCTATGGTACGGCTCGCCTTTTGCCGGCTCCCGTTTCGCCTCGCCCTGAAGGGGGCCGTTTATCTGTACGGCTTTGCGTTCCTGCTCGGCGGCGCTTTGGAGCTGCTGCTACGGCTCATAAGCTTGGGAGGCGGCAAAATGGGATTGCTAGGGCTCTGCGCGGCCTCGCTCTGCGTCTATGCGGCATTCCTGCATTTCTATAAGGCGCGGCGGGAGAGACGGGGCTGTACGCCGCTGCCGGTCTGCCTGATCTGGAAGGAAAGGAAAGCGTGGACATCGGCGCTGGTCGATACCGGGAACCATCTGTATGAACCGATCAGCCAAAAGGCGGTGTCCGTCGTGGAAAAGGGGATCTTGGAGGGGCTCTTTGCAGGAGAGCCGCCGCAGGGCTTTCGGGCGGTCCCTTACAGCAGCATAGGCAGAAAACGGGGGATCCTGAGCGGATATGAGATCACGGCCCTGATCATAGAGGAAGGGGAAAAGAAAATAAGGATAGAAAAGCCGATCGTGGGAGCGTTTGACGGGAGGCTGTCAACGGACGCGGCGTATCAGATGATATTACATCCCACATTAACAAAATGGCAGGAGGAAAGCATATGATTTTTAAGGTGGCGATACCGGGGAAAATACAGTTTCGGATGCTGCGCAGGGAGCCGGGGCTCCTTCCGCACAGGCAGGGCGAGATCCATTATATCGGGGGAACGGAAGTACTGCCGCCGCCGCTTGAGGCGTTGGAGGAAGAGGAGGTCATCGGCGATCTGGGGACGGAGGATGAGCAGGAGGCGAAGGCGACCCTGATCGAGCATAATCTGCGGCTCGTCGTTTACATAGCAAAGAAATTCGACAATACGGGAGTCGGCGTGGAGGATCTGATCTCCATCGGGACGATCGGGCTGATCAAGTCGATCAATACGTTCAATCCCGGTAAAAATATCAAGCTGGCGACCTATGCGTCGAGATGTATCGAAAACGAGATCCTGATGTATCTGCGCAAAAATAACAAGGCAAAGGCGGAGGTATCCATCGACGAGCCGCTCAATGTGGACTGGGACGGAAACGAGCTGCTCTTGTCGGATATTCTGGGAACGGACGAGGACGTGATCTATCGGGATATTGAAAACGAGGTAGAAAGGGGGCTTTTGTTTCAGGCGGTAAATAGGCTCTCGGAACGGGAAAGGACGATCATCAGCCTGCGTTTTGGCTTAAATACGCCGGACGGGGAGGAAATGACGCAGAAGGAGGTCGCCTCCCTGCTCGGGATCTCGCAGTCCTATATCTCGAGGCTGGAAAAAAAGATCATCAAGCGCCTAAAGCGCGAGATGGTAAAGGAAGCCTGAGAAAAGAGGGGCGGCAGATCATGCCGGATTTTGCCCTCCTTTGCCCGATTCGCGCGAAAGATTTGGTTTAAAAATCTTCCAAAGAGCGCATAGTAAAACGCCATAGTGAGAATCATTTTAACAGAAACTATGTTAGGAGGAATCTTGCTATGGCGCTTAATAAGGTGGAAATCTGCGGAGTCAATACGGCGAAGCTCCCCTCTCTGTCAAGCGAACAGAAGGCGAAGCTCTTTGAACGGATCAAAGAGGGCGATATGGAGGCCCGAAACGAATATACGGAAGGGAACCTGCGGCTTGTATTAAGCGTCATCAAGCGGTTTGCCGGCAGCAACGAGAACCCGGACGACCTGTTCCAGATCGGCTGTATCGGGCTGATGAAGGCTATCGACAATTTCAATACGGAGCTGGACGTGAAGTTCTCGACTTATGCGGTGCCGATGATCATCGGCGAGATCAGGCGATTCCTTAGGGACAACAACAGTATCCGCGTCAGCCGCTCCCTGAAGGATACCGCCTATAAGGCGATCTACGCGAAGGAAAGCCTGACAAAAAAGAATCTGAAGGAGCCGACGATCACGGAGATCGCGGACGAGATCGGAATCTCCAAAGAGGAGATCGTCTATGCGCTGGACGCCATTCAGAATCCGATGAGCCTGTACGAGCCCGTCTATACGGACGGCGGCGATACGCTCTATGTCATGGATCAGGTCAGCGATAAGAAAAACAGGGAGGAGCTGTGGGTGGAGCGCCTTTCGCTCAGGGAGGCCATGAAGCGCCTGAACGAGCGGGAAAACGAGATCATCACGCTGCGCTTTTTCGAGGGCAAGACACAGATGGAGGTGGCGGAGATCATCGGGATCTCGCAGGCGCAGGTATCCAGACTGGAGAAAAACGCTCTGAAGGTAATGCACGGCTATCTGGCGGAATAGGATCCCGCGGGCCGGGGAGGATAAGCGGCGTCTGATACAATAGCCATTGTTTGCACAACAATGGTTCAGACTGTAGACAAAGTCCCGGGAATTTCCGGGATTTTTCTTTTTCAAAGAGCTGAAAAGTCCAGTAAATATGAGGACTTTCAAGCTCTTTTCTGGTATAATAGA
>CANQTG010000020.1 GCA_947626715.1 uncultured Lachnospiraceae bacterium
AATTTGTCTCTCGCCTCTTCTTATAGAGGCGGGAATCTTCTCCCATTTGATATATATGCAGGAATGTCCCCAAACTTGACAATCTCCTATGCCTTATTATATGATGTATCCAATATTTATCAGCCGTCTGAACGGAGAGATCCGCGCAAGGGCCGTCAGAAAGCGGATCCCCTGCCGAACCTTCGCCGGCGCTTAGGGGAGGTCGTCTTTTTGGATACAGGAAGTATCGTCGGTTTTCTTATCTTACTGATCTTACTGGCTCTTTCCGCCTTTTTTTCTTCTGCGGAAACCGCTTTCACCACCGTCAATAAGGTGCGTATCCGCACGCTTGCAGAGGGAAAAGATCGGCGCGCGCAGACTGTGCAGAAAATATTTGACCGCTACAGCAAAATGCTCAGCACCATTCTGGTCGGAAACAATCTCGTCAATATCTCAAGCTCTTCTTTGGCGACCACGCTGGCGATCCATATCTGGGGAAGCTATGCGGTAGGTATCATGACCGGTATCCTAACGCTCTTTGTCCTGCTGCTGGGCGAGATCACGCCCAAGACTTGGGCGATGTATAATTCGGAAAGGATCTCCCTTATCTACGCTCCCGTCATCTACGCGCTGATGATCCTGTTTACTCCCATTATCTTTCTCATAGACAAGCTGTCGGGCTTTATCATGCTGCTTTTTCATATTGATACCGACGGCAAGGCCAGCCTGATGACAGAGCGCGACCTAAAGACCTATGTTGACGTCAGCCATGAGGACGGCGCGATCGAGACCGAAGAGCGGGAAATGATCTATAATGTGTTCGATTTCAGCGATTCCTCCGCAAGAGATATCATGATCCCCAAGATCGATATCACGATGGTCAGTATCGACGCCTCATACAACGAGCTGCTCAACATTTTCCGGCAGTCCATGTATACGCGCATTCCCGTTTTTGAAAACGATACGGATAACGTCGTCGGGATTGTCAACATCAAAGACTTTCTTTTCGTCCCGAACAAAAGAGCCTTCCAGATACGCGATATCCTCAGGGAGGCTTATTATACCTATGAGCTCAAGAAAACCGCCGATCTGATGATGGAAATGCGCAAATCCTCCATGAACGTAGCGTTTGTACTGGACGAATACGGCGCATGCGCCGGAATGATCACGCTGGAAGACCTGTTAGAAGAGATCGTAGGGGAGATACGCGACGAATATGACGGCGACGAAGCCGAGCTGATCAAAAAGGTGGGAGCCCGCCAGTATCTTGTCGCGGGCAGTATGAAGCTGGACGATATCAACGACGCGCTCGATACCTCTTTAGATTCCGAGGACTATGATTCCATCGGCGGTATCCTGCTCGGCGCGCTCGATCATCTGCCGCAGGCTGGGGAAAGCGTTACGACGGAAAGCGGCGTTTCTATCCGCGCGCAGAAGGTCGGCCAGAACCGTATCGAAAAGGTGCTGCTGACCCTGCCAGAGCCCGAAGCGGACGTTTCAAAGGGCGGCCGCACAGAAGGCGCACCGTCCGTCTCCTCCTTTGATACGCAGACGCCCGTCCTGACCCCGGGACGCCCTGCCGACCTAAGCTGCCTGCCAGAAAAAGAGATACGCTGCTATGACCTGCTCGATCTGCTTAACGTCCCCTACGACCAGATCCATCATGAGGCGACGGCGACCATTGAGTCCTGCGCGGATATCGAAAAGCTACTGCAGACCAATATCTGCAAGAATCTCTTCCTCTGCAACCGCCAGCAGACCGCCTTTTATCTGGTGCTGATGCCCGGGGATAAGAGGTTCCAGACCAAAGAGCTCTCCGCGCAGCTTGGTATCTCCCGCCTCTCCTTTGCGTCCGCGGACATGATGGAGGAGCTGTTAGACGTATCGCCCGGCTCCGTCACGATCATGGGACTGATGAACGACCACGAAAACAAGGTGCGCCTCGTCATCGACCGCGATGTCTTAAAGCAGGAATATTTTGCCTGCCACCCCTGCGTCAATACCGCCAGCCTGCGGCTAAAGACCGCCGACCTGACAGAAAAGCTGATCCCAGCGTTAAAACACGAGCCCGCGTATGTGGAGCTGTGATATTATCTGCCGTCGTATCTTGCACTGGAAGAAATCGACTACCTTCCATTTAAGATATACCGCACGCCTGCCTGCAACAGCCGTTCCCGGATCTCCCCGTGGTGTTTCTTATGCGCCGTGATCAGAAAGGGAATCTCCTTATCCACCGGGATCTCCCTGCCAAATTCGCAGATGCGGAAGCCGTAAACCGTGTCGGGATTCCCCTCCTTTGACGATACGAAGATCTTGACGACCTCCGCCCCGAGCCGGTTGCAGCACCGCAGCGCCGGCAGCGTCTCATACCCCGCCCCGTACAGATATACCCGTCCCGCCTTCCTGATTAACGCTTCTTCCTCCTGCGGGAGCGCAAGCATGTCCCCGGAGTAAACGCCCCGTATCAGGTCGAACAAAAACCGCTCGCTGCCCGAGAACAGGCGGTCGGCCCCCGCTTCCTCTAGGCCCTTCAGGTTCTGGATTCCCCCGATATGCTTTTTTAAGTACCATGCAAGGAACGCGACCGTCTCACGATCCTCCTCTCCGGCTCCGAGCTGGCAGAGCATATACGCGATCTGCTTCGCCTGCCCTGCCGCCGCATAGGCCATGGCCTCCTTTTTCCTGTTCACCGACGTCTCATTCACCTCATAGCGGTACACCGCCTCCCTGCAGAAGGCCACCCTGCCCGCTTTCTGCAGCGCCTCTAGGATAAACAGCCCGCCCTCCCCGATCTTTAAGTCTTGGAACAAGAGCCTGTTCCCCCTGATATAGTCCGTCCGCCATGCGGCCCCGCACGCATACAGGAACGACTCGTCGTTCCCGGCAAAGCGCTCCATCAGACCGGGGCCGCTGTAGACCCCTTCATAGCTCCCTTTGATCGACGGCTCTCCGCTGGGCCCTTCGCACAGGTTCAGAAAGCAGCCGTCCGCTCCTGTTTCCTCTAATCTGTGCAGGCACGCATCCAGCGCGCCCTTTTCTAAGTAATCGTCCGCGTCGAGGAACAGAAGATATTTCCCTTCTGCATACGCGATCCCCCGGTTGCGGCTGTACGCGGCTCCCTTATTCTCATGGTTCTCTATGACCCGGATCCGCGTATCCTGCTTCTGCATAGCATACAAAAGCTCCCTTGAGCCGTCCGTCGAGCCGTCGTCGATACACAAGATCTCCGCCTCTCCCGCGCAGACGCCCTGCACGCTCTTAACGCACCTCTCCAGATATTCCTTTTTCTCATATACCGGAACGATCACCGACACCGCCGCCACGCAGCCACGCCTCCCATCTGCAGCATAGTTCCATCTTCTCCCTGATATCCGCCCTGTCCATCTGCCATTCATGGGTAAATACAGGGATCACTTCCATGCCCTTCTCCATGCAGGCCGCGATCTCTTTCCCGATATCCCCCGCGTTTTCCAGCCTCGTGCAGGAACGGTAGAAATGCAGCCCCATCTTAGCGTCATAGTACGCCCCCGTCTCCTCCAGCTCCATATGCGCCGCTTGGTCTAGGTAATAGCTCCTTCTTCCGTCGTCCGCCGCAAACAGCCGCTCCACCCCTTTAAGGCGCAGGATCCGGCAGACCTCCCTATTTCCCTGAAAGCCGTGCAGCCTCAGCCCCTCCGGCCCCTTCTCCTGCCCTGTGCAGGCCGCGATATCCCGAAAGAAGCCGTCTATCTTCCGCAGGAACGCCTCCACGCCCTCTGCCCCGTACCGATCCGATTCCTCATAGCAGTGGAAGCCAAACCTGAGCCAGTCCCCGTTTTCCCGAAACTCCCCGGCATACCGGGACGGGACGCCGCCCAGAAAATACCCGTCCTGCCTGCAGGTGCAGTACAGGTCGAACGCCGTACCGTACCGCCTGTGCATATCCCGCAGGAAGGCGAGCAGGCGCGTATCAAAGATACTCCCGGTCTCTTCCCTGCGCAGCGCTTTGAAGATCCCCTTTACGTCGTCCAGCGAAACGCTGACCCTTCCCATCACGCCCCCTTTGCCGGCATGAGCCTGTGCGAATAGAACTCCCTCACCCTCTCTGAGAGCCAGTGGCGACCCGAACGCTCCACCCGATCCAACATCTGCGTATAGGACGGCGTCTCCAGCTCCGGTATCGTCCCCAGCGTCAGCAGCGCATGGCAGTTATAGCAGTGCGCCGTCGGGCAGCCGTGCCCGATCTCCACGAACGGCACCGCCTCCTGCGGCCTCTCGTACAGATTGTAGAAATCCATCTTGGAGGGCTCCGGCGCGCCGTCGCATATCCGGCAGTTCCCGCCCGCCAGATCGAGGGAAAAGCTCAGGTTCCCCGCGCGGCAGTATTCCCTGTGCGGGTGCAGGAACTCCTGTATCTTGTAATCGAACTTCGCCGAATCGAACACCGACCATACCTCTCTGTATTCCTCCTTTGACAGGCGGGATAACAGCCTTAATTCCCGGCTCGACGTATCGCGCGCCACCGAGATATGCGGCAGGGCCCCGTCCATCTCCCGCCAAAACATCTCCTTGATCTTAGGGATAAACGGGATCAACTCGTCGCACGGCGTTATGTCGATGGAAAAGGATATCCCCCGCTCCTGCATCCGGTGGACGTTCGCAAAAAAGCACCCCGTCAGCCCCCTTTTCTCAAACTCTAGGAAATGAAACGAAAACTTGATATAAAGAAAGGATAAAAGCTCCTCCGGCAGCTCCAGCAGCCGCTCAAACGCCGCCGTCGCCGTCCCGTTCGTCACCACGGACACGTTATGCCCGTTTTCCAGCAGCATACGGATAACGGGCAGGATATCCGGCGAGAGCAGCGTTTCCCCTCCCGCGCACAGGTTGAAGATACAGACGCCGCCCAGCCGCTCCGCCAGCGTCGCCTCCCGCATCGTCTCAAGCGGATAGCGGCAGCGAAACAGCGTGCCGTCAAACGCCTTCCTCTGCCCGATATAGCAGTAGCCGCACCGCAGGTTGCAGCTCTGCGTGTCCACATAGCAGTTTATAAATCTTGCCGGGTGTCGTCCTTCCATGTCCCCCGCTCCCTCCTGATGATCCCTTCCAGCTTCCTCTCATACGCTTCCCGCCCCCGCAGGGCATAGACGCCAAAGGCGCCCTTCATCTCCCCGATCAAAGCCCCCAGCCCTTCCATGTCCCCGCAGAGCCGCACATAGGGGAGCCCCTCGATCCAGCGGTATACGCCCCTTACCTTCCCGGAGAGGTTGTCAAAGGCGATACAGGCCGTACCGGCCAGCGCGGCCGAGATCATACAGTGGAGCGTATCCGTGACCACCAGCCCCGCGCCCGCGATCTTTCCAAGCTTTTCCTCCACCTGCCTTTTGCGGCTCTCCCGCCCGCCAAAGTCCCCCGAATGCATGGAGATCTCCTCCGCTTCCAGCCCGTGCTCCGATAAAAGGCGCAGGATCCTTTCCCTCCCGCCTTGAGGGAGCAGGCGCTCCTTATCGCCCCGCAGGCATACCAGCGTCTTTCCCGTATCCCTCCTGCCCGCCCGGCAGGAGCCCCTGTACAGCAGCGCCATGTCCGGCAGCAGCTCCGCCGCGCCGTCCCTTCCCTCCAGCATGGACGAAAGCAGGCGCATAGTTCCCTCTTCTCTGGCACATACGGTCAGCCTCCTATGCATCCGGTATGTCTTTAAGGATTCCCTGTATTCCCGCTTCCCTCTCTCATTTTTTTCAAAGTATACCGTCTGGGGCAGGATCACGATCCGGTTTTCCGGGTATTCCCGTATGATGTCCCTGACGTTCCGTTCCCCGTTGTAGAGCCATAAGGAGCCCAAAAACCCTCCGCCCGTGACCAGCACGATATCCTCCGCGCCCACATGCTTTCTTATCTTTTCATGGAAACGCAGATATTCAATGTCCGTGACCTCATGGATCCGGTAATCCCCAAACCGCCTCTCTAAATAGGAGAGCGCGGACAGGGAGATCAGGTGGTCGCCGGTATTGTCATGCTCCGGCGTGTTAAATAAGAGGATCTTCTTCCCGTCCCCGGCCATCGCGTGCAGCCGCTCCGGCAGTTCCATGCCCGCGCACCACCCGCCGAGCGCGTCCGTCAGCAAGGTATGGGCGATCCCCGCCTCCTTTAGCTGCGCCGACACTTCCCCTGCGGCATAGGGATCCCCGATCGTGACTAAGACCTCCAGCCCCTCCATGCGCTTTGCCTCTTCAAAGGGAATACAGGGCAGGCCGGTATAGCGATCCGCCTTCCCCCATTTCTCCGGCGCATTGTCAATGCCGTATTCCGGCCCGAACCATTCCTGTATCAGATCCCAGTGATTGATGAGCGCCGCCCCCATGCCGTAGACCGCCCGTTTCATGCGCGTATCTCCTCCAGCCTTTCCTTCACCGCCCGGTACTTCTCCCGCGTTTCCCGCCGCAGGCTGTCCCCCTTCTCCAGCCAGCTCCCGCTGAAATGATGGATCGAAAAGGTATTTTCGTTTCGGATATCCTCCCCGTTGATATAGTTATAAGGGGAGAAAAATTCCGACGCATAGACATTGATCCCCTCCAGCTTTTGATTCGTATCCTCGATCCGCAGTCCCTTCTTCATCAGAGGCGAAGTCTCATAATACCCGCTCGCCTCCGCATTGAACCGCCCGTCCCCCAACAGGAACGGCTCATCCTTCCTGAAATCCAGCAGCTCCTTTACCGCCGCGCTCCCTTTAACGCAGCCAGAGCCCCCTCCAAAGTTGACGTGCCCCGCCCTCTCCCTGCCGCAGAACGCTTCCTGACAGCGGAGCGGGTCAAGGCTGCGGACGAGCTCGACGTCTGTATCAAGGTAAAACCCGCCTATTTCATAGAGCTTCTCCAGCCTGACGATATCCGGGATATACCCCCATTTCCCCAGCTCCCACGCCTCTTTGGTATACCGATATCTGCCCAGATCGCAGCTGTTCTCATCCCATCGTATGATCTCATACCCCGGGCACTTCTCCTTCCACGTCTCCATGCACCGCTGCAGCTCTTTCGGGATCGGCCGCCCGGAAAACCAGCAGTAGTGGATGATCCGCGGGATCCGGGCCGTCTCATAGTCCCGAAAGACATGATTTTCCGTCCGGTCGCAGGCTCCGCCAAGCTGTATGTACGCGGCTATGAAGCAGTCCGTATCGCGGCATTCCCCGATCCGGTCAAGCTGCGTCATCACGGGATAGAAATCCCCGTTTGTGATCAAGACGCAGTCGTTCTCACCGCAGACGCGCAAGGCTTCCGGCCCTGCGACTGGGACGCTCCTTCCGTTCAGCTCGATGGTCCGCCCCTGCTTCGCCGGATCGTTGTCCACCACACATCGGATATGGGAGGTCAGGCCGTACCGGCCGGCGATATAGGGGACATATGTCTTACAGACCGCTCCCGCTCCAAACAGTATGATCCCGCCGTCCCGGCTTATGACATACTCTGCAAATGACTGCGCCGTTGCGTTTTTATATCTCATCTTTTCCCTCTAGCCATCTCCTATATTATTTCTTCCAGAGAAACGATCGGACATGAAAATTTTTTCTGCAGTCCTTCCTTCACGCTTTCATACGCGGGCAGCGCCGTCACGATAACAAGATCCGCCTCCGGCATGGGATCCTCCGGCCGATATATCTCGATCTCGGAAGATACTTTATCCGCGTCGATCCCATACAGGGCCTCCAGACCGCAGTCTGGATCCCGCAGTTTATGCGCCATGCACTGTCCAAGATGTTCCATGCCGTATATAGCCGCCCGCTTGACCCCGTTTTCAGTCAGGTATCCCCGCAGCTTATCCATCCCTTTCTCCTGCATGAGCCAGCGTTTCAACAGGAAAAACTGCCGTTTACAGTTCTCCAGCTCCTCCTTCCTTGCAAATACCGTTTCCCTAAGCAGTCGGTAGGAAAGAAACGCCCCTGCCCATACGCCTGTACCAAAAATCAGAAATCCCGTCTTTTTCATAGCTTCTCCCCGCATTCCGCCGCCTTCACCTGAAAGCTGCGCCGCTTTCCATAGAGCGCCGCCATGCTTTCCAGTACCAGATCCAGATAACAATACCTTTGCGCCGTCTTGCCGTCGGCCGTTTTGATATGGCACCTGTCCGCGATCTCTTTTACGTCTGCCGCGACCTGATAGATCCCGTTTCGCAGGGCGCGGCTGTCTTCCTGAACCAGCGCAAATCCTTTATAGCGGAAAAATTTTTGCAAAAGAGGGAAATTCCTCCTAGCCAGATACAGATAAAAAAACATCTTACTGGTATAGCAGTCCGTCCAATGTTCCCCGCCCAGCATGGATATCTGCCCCTTTCCGCATTCCCGTCTGAAATACAGGCGCGGCCCGTCCAATATTTTGTAGATCCCATAGCGGTCATTGTATTTCCCGACCATGATATGATCGCCGATCCCCGTCGCCAGAGCCGGGATCCCGCCCATATCGATATAATGCTGACGGTCGATCAGGGCTCCCAGCCAGTTGCCCCGCGTTTCATAAAAGAAATAGCCCCGCCGTATCGCTTTTCGGATCGTAAGCTTTTCCCTGCGTATCTTTGAAAACTCTCGGATATTCCGTTTACTGATCTCGTAATTTAAAACGCCTATATTGCAGGACAGATAGGAGATATCCTGATTCTGCCTTACGATATGCAGCATGATCTTCAGATAATTCGGCGCGAGCACGTCGTCGTCGTGCAGGAAACAAATCCACTTTGACCTTGCCAGCGCGACTACCGAATTCATAGGAGAATAGGCCTGCCTGTCATAACGGTAATAGATCACCTTACTGTCCGTATAAGCTTTCATAAGCGCCGCCGTTTCCGTTTCCATTTCCAACGGCATTCCCTCGTTATCCGCTACGATGATCTGATAATCCGCCACCTCCTCCTGACGCAGCGCGCTCTCCAAAGCCTCCTTTAGCAGATCGCGCCGTTTGCAGGTCGGAAGCAGTATCGTCACCAGAGGGGCTTTCTCCCAGTGCCGCCCCTGTACCAAGACTGCCTTATGTTCTCTGTTTTTTTTGTAAAAACTCTCTCTGCTGCCGGAATAAAAATCATAATTTTCAATTTCCCGCAATCTGGTTTCATCCATGCTTCCGCCTCCATAGTCCTCTTTATTTCTTAACGAAATAGAACAGTCCAAAACCGATGATCTCCGCGTTCAGTCCGTTCTCTTCACATTCCGCCGCAATCTTTCCCGTTCCCCACAGCAATACTTGATACATTTTTATCCTCCGCCTTATCTGTAAAATTCTTTTATCACGCCGCAGATATACGCAACCGTAGTATCGGAAAGAGAAACGGCGGAAGGGAGCCACAGCCCATGAGCCGCCGCATATTCCGCATTTGGAAAATCTCCCTCGCGGCAAAACGCCGGTTCTCTGTGCAGCGCCGGATAAAACGGTCTGCTACCGATCCCTCTTTCCTTTAGATAGGCCATCAATTCGTCTCTTTGTTCGCACAAAATATCAAAAAACCACGGCGGCGTATTGGCAAGATCCGTTTGGATCGTTTCGATCTGCGGTATGCCGCGCAATTCTCTCTCATATATCCGCCCGAGCTCCTTCTTCCTTTTGACCCGCTGCGGCAGCTTTTTCATTTGCTCCAGTCCGATCACCGCCTGCAGATCCGTAAATTTAAAATTCCAGCCCTTTATCAGATAATGATCGCTCCCTCCGCTTTCCCGTCCGAAATCCCTAATCAGCTTTATCCTTTCAAAGAGCGCCTCATTATCCGTGATCAATGCGCCTCCCTGCCCGGTCGTGATGATCTTAGGCGCGCTGAAAGAGAAGCTCCCTATTTCCCCATAGCGTCCGATATGCTTTCCTTTGTAAAAGCTCCCCAGCGACTGCGCCGCGTCCTCGATCAAGAGGATCCCCTGTTCCCTGCAAAACGCCGCGATACGCTCCATTTGGATAGGATATCTTCCGTTAATGCTGACGAGCATTACCGCTTTTGTTCTTTCCGTCACGGCCCGAAGCATTTCCTGATAATCCATGCACAGGGTTTCCCGTTCAATATCGACAAAAACCGGCTCCGCCCCTGTCAGCGCGACCGCATCCGGCGTCGCCGCCATCGTATAATCCGGCACAAGGACTTCATCTCCCGCCCCGATCCCGCACGCCATCAATGCGACCGCTAGGGATACCGTTCCGTTCGATACCACGGAGCAGTATTTTGCGCCCGTATAACGGGCGATCTCCCGTTCAAATTCTCTCGTCTTTTTAAATTCCGTCACCCAGCCGCCGCTCTCCATATAGGCGTTTAACGCCTCGCGCTCCTTCTCGTCAAAGCTGGGTTCCATTTGATTGATAAATCCTGTCATGCCAGATCCCCTCTGAACCTGATATCCGATGCCTGCCTCTAAACGCGCCTCGTTCGGGAAAGCCTCTGCAAGGCATCCATTAAAGCTGACGCCATGCCAATGATCCTTTTGCTCAGCCTATGTTCATATCCAAGCTCCCACATTCCTTCGTATATCCGGTATTCATCTTTGCAACCGTCGTCTTCCCAAAGTACCGTTTTCGGCGTCTTTGCCTTCTTTTCATCCTTTGTCAGGACGATATCCGCCGTATCGTACAGCCGCTGCAGCGCATCGGGAGAAATATCCTGTGCCGCCGCCTCGACGTCTCTCATATCCGAATAATCAGGAAAGACCCATGTTATATGTTCATAACCTTCTCGGTAAAAATCAGGATCCCGTAAGATAACGACAAGCTCATCGTTTCCAAAGGATCGGTAAAAGCGGTCGATCCCATTACGCTTTACTTCTTCCAGATCATATTGCCGGCACCCCATATCGGCACCATTGCGGTTTATCAGCCGCCTGTTTTCCCGAAGATAATGAGCCTCCGTCTCGTCAAGCGGCGCAAATACCAGAGAAACGTCATGACCCATATGATATAAGGCAACGCCCAATTCCGCCACTCCCGTCAGATAGCCGGAGGGCTGTATTTTAAGACCGGATACAAGGATAAACCGTTTTTTAGGATACTTCCCTGCAAAGGAAAGGTTTTCTATCTCGGCCTCCTTCTTCGCTCCGACCCCGCTGAGCGCAGCTGCCAGATTCTTTTTAAATTCCTCGTTATCCCGAAATCCCGCGTACAGCTTCATTGCCGCCTGCAGCGCCATATGATACTCCCTGCAGCTTACCAACGCGATAAATTTTTTAAACAGGAACTTCGACTCAAGGGCTTTATCACATTCATATACATTGAGCGACAGTTCTGCTATCTCATTTAAGATAAAATCCGCGTTCTCTTCCGTTATTTCCGTATCCAGCAGCCGCTCGACCCGTTTCGCATAATCCTTTAGATTGGGGATACGATCAGCCTTATAGCCCGCCGCATATTTCCTTATGTCATATTGGTCTATAATGATCCTTCTGCTCTGCTGTTTTTTTAACAGCTTTTCATCTTTTATCCTTATAAGGTGATTTTTAAGCTCCGTCCAGCCGGAGGCCGTCGCCTGCACAAAATAACGCCCCTCCCGATCCGTATTCAATTCGTCCGCCAATCTGCCAAAGGTGCTGTTGTTTGACAATATCCTGTGACTGCACAGGGAGAGACAGATAAATTCAAGCAGCGCCGCATCATCGTATCCGTAGAAATGCACATAATATATCCCGCTGTCCTGTCCCAATAACTGTTTCGCATACTCAATATCATCTGAAAATATGCAGAAGATACAGCCCTGATCACGTTTCCTGCAATAGGCAACCGCCGCCCGGTAATAATCGTCCTTCATTGCCGTTGCGAAGTCCGCCAAAAGCATGTCCCCGCGTCTGATATGCACGCCTACCGAAACTTTCCCGTCGATCAGCTCTTTAAATTTATCTACTTCTCTAAAGCTGCGTTTGAGTGTGAAATTACGCCGGATCTCCTCCCAGTACCGATCGTAATATCTCTTTCTGTTAAAGAAATATCCGCACAGATAGATCGAGCCCGAGCTGTCCATACCCTCTAATCGATCCAGCCCCTCATATCTTACATATCCGCTCCCGCTCTCTACCCAAATATGCGCCTCTTCTTTCAGACTGTTCGGCAGCCCGCTCGGATCTGTATGCGCGTATATCAGATCGCCGTTTTGCATATACAGAATTTTCTTACAGGAAGGGATACGGAAATAATCCAACAGATAACCATAGGCCGAGGCATAGCAGCTGCTGATATCGACCGCCAGCTCTTTCCCCAATTCCTTTGCCAACGCATAGGCGGAGGCAAATTCATACATTTGATTCGCCAAGCCCGCGCTCAGTCTTACAATCAGCAGATCGCCAAGCTTGTCTTTACTCATCTTTGTCACCCGATTCAGGACTCGTAAATATAAGATATCGTTCCATTAATTGGATTTCCTCCTGTGTGTCGCTGCCGCTTCTATGCCTGCGCCTATGCTCATACAGCAGTTCCAGCGTCATAAATTTTAGATCGCGGAATATGAAATGTTTTCGCTGATCGTTGATGATCTCATCATCCGAATCCCTGTATTCATTCTGCGGATGCATTTCCGCGCTGTCAGAAACGATGACCAGCCCTTTTCCATAAATCTCTCTTAGCTCGCTCGTCATTATGATATCGATATCGTCAAATTTTTTGGAGGGACGCAAGGCAAAGGCCTGTAATACCGCGCCGCTCACAACGCATACCTTACTGCGCGGGATCCTGTTCTCATATAAACAGCTTTTTAAGTCCTCCAATTTTTCCAAAAACGCCTTGTCCCGTATAGGGATATTCCGCTCTAAATAACGTCTGGTAGTTTCCGAGCCGTATTCTTCCTTCGGTATCTTGAGCAAATCAAAATCCGAACACGAGACGGGAGAAGGAAAGATCCGATTCGGCGGCTTGATCGGGACGATGATTTTTTCTTTCGGAATATCCATCGCCTTTAGTTGTTCCTTAACTTCCTCCACATGCTTGAACATCGCGACCGCAACATAATCATAATCGTATGCCATGATCTTATCGGGGGGATCGATCCTGCATTCTCCAATGGATTTCCCCCATTTTTTCTCATCATTATCGACAAAAGTCAATATTTCCATTCCTTCGTTTTCAAGTTTCCTCTTTACTTCAACGCCGATTCCGCCGCAACCAAATATAATCGCTTTCATGAATATTTCCCTTTTTCTCTTCTGCCGCTTATTTTGTACATACCCAGCCTGATATTTTCTCATTAAGCCAAATCGTTCTAAATAATAATTTTTTATTCGCAAATCCGTTATAAAGAGTTTCTTGGCATAGGTTTTTTCCCCATTGCAAAACAAACAACATATCTCCTTTAAATGCACTGACAAAAGAGGAATCCATTCTTGAATCCCATATCAATATCCGGCACTCGCAAATAAGATCTTCATAATCTTTCATACATGTCATATGTTCAGGAGTATTGATATAAAATAACGCATCGATCAATTTACTGATTTTCTGCTGCTTCTCGTCACAATAAAACCGATAACAGTTCATTCCATACATCAACAGAATCCGTCCAATACACCCCTCGTCTTCAACAGCGGCAATAATTTTCAACTTTTCCAGTTCCTCACTATACCGCTTGGAATTGACCTTATAATATCCCTTTTTATTTTCTGCAGCTTTCCAATGCAATTCCCTATATATTTTCTCAACTACCGGCATACAAAACAAAGAAAGATAATCTGTTGTCTGTGCCGTACAGGAAATCATCATTGGATGCGGTACGACAGTAAACAGTCTGTCTATATTTTCGTTTTCCATATATTCCTTCAATTCATCAAATTTCGGTTTATTGAGCCAAGACTCGTAATCCGACTTGCTCATATGTACGGGAATATACCGCCTTCCCCGCGCGATCAAAAATGAGATCCTATTCCTTCCGCTCGTTGACAAATAAAACCTGAACGAATCCTTTCTTTTAACCTCAACCGCATTTCTAACAAAAAAGCTGCTATCAATATCCGCCTTTTTCTGCATTTCATGAAATACATTTATCCGTGAAGATAACATGCTTTTTTTCAGGCCGTCTGAAAATTCATTGCCGCTTCTTTCTACCCAATCTGCAGAATAAAGGAAGAAATCACTTTTTATTTCTTCCCAGCTATAATGATATTCCGTTCCTAATAAATACCTGCAAATATTCAATAAGGGATAATAAGCAGCCATAGGAAGCAGGCAAAATGTATCTTTCCTGTCATAATTACAGATCAATTCGACGGGCATATAACATAAGACATTTTCCGCATCGTCCTCTATCAATAGTTCATCTTTTACTACCAGCAAATGATCAAGTCGTGAACAGGCGATTTCTTTATCTCTTATTTCAGCAAGCCGCCTGTGTTCAAGAAGCGTTTCATAGGCGTAATTTATACTGTTCCATTCTGCGTCATTATTCCCCTGCAATATCGGAAACGGCTTATAAATAATATTTTTATAACCCAATTTCATAAGCTTTCTTGCGATATTAACATGTTCAAATACATTTTTAACGCATATGATTATTATCTTTTCATCTTTTTCCCTATCCTTTTCCGCAAACTGTTCCACTGCGTATACCGGCGTATCTCCAATATTCTTTATTTCAGCCGCCCGTTTATCTAATATGCCTAGAAGTAAAAATCCGCTTTCCAAAAGCATATTTTTTATATGGAGGCCGTTTCCTCCGGCTCCATAAATAACATATTTCATCTCATTGTTAAATTGAAAATTCTTCACGATATCACCGTCCTACCTGCAATAAACTCCCAATTCCCATATATCCCCTTCCTTATATTCCTTATGGATCGCAGTATACTCTTTCACTCCCATTTCCTTACATATCTCTTCTACTTGCTCGGGTGATATTGTTTCCATGACCAAATATCGTTTGCAAACAGTTTGCAATATCTGTAATTTTGACCCTATCATATTTTTAACTCCAGCCGCGTTATCTCCCATCGCAAACACAATATCATATCTCACGTCTGGGATCGTATCCGCATTTTCATCTAATTGTATGATTACTTCATTTCTATATAATAATTTATTAAACAAATCCGCTAATTCTGTCTGTCGTATGTCATTGCTGCGAAAAAATGTCTCTCTCGCTCCTAATCTGCTCATATTTCTTGCAAAATACCCTTCATCATCGCTATAATCCAATACCGTCATATTTCTCATATCATAGGATGAAAAATACCGTAATACAGCGGCCAATTTCGTGTTCCCTGTATCTTCCCATTTTACTGGAAAATTCAAAAAACAAGGATTGGGAAGCGGCGCATAAAATTTTTTGATCTTATGCTCTATCACATATCGTTTTACTTCTTGGCATACCTCTTCATTATGCCATTTGTTAAAATCCTCATACTGCATTTTTACAGGAAACAAACTATGTCCTTCGTGAAGCAGGTACAAAGTTCTGTGATGTCCGCCCACAAGGTTAAAATAATTTTTAGGATTCCAGACCACTTCCGGCGCAGCTTCAATAAAAAAATCCATCCCCTTCATGTATTCTCGTCTAAATAATCTGTATAGTTTTTCCTTTTTTCTGAGCTCTTTTTCCTTATCCTCCTGTTCGGTTTTCTCTTTCCTGCTGTCAAAGTAACTATCATACGAATCTGTCTTCATGGAATAGTAATAAAATAAATCTTCATATGGATGCGCACATGCGATATTCCTATCCTTATATGATCTTTTCATATGAATCTTGCTTTTATCGCCTTTCCATAATTCTATGCTTTCAGAAAACAGCATTTCGAGATTCAGCCATACCGTCACATTTTGCGCGTTGCGGCATAAGATACCCCCCCCTGATATTTCCATATCAGGAAGTAAATAATCGCTATAAGGGAAAACAACGCCAGACAACATCTCCGTATCTGCCGTGAGCACCTGATTATATAATCTTGTCAATCTCCTTTTTTCAAGATCGGAAATACTATAATCTAACGGTAAAAAAACAAGATAAGGAAAGCCTGCTTTATACAGTTGATCCGCCGCCTCTCTGTGTATCATACCATCGGCCAGACAAATCACAACGACACGATCCGATTTATTTAATAATGCACTTTCATCTCCCAGTCTATATGTATAGATTCCTTCTATCACATGGCTTCCAGATTTACTTTTGTCTAGTGCGGCGATTACTCGATATCCTTTTTCTGATAATTTTCTATAACAGATATTTCCGACCTCTCCCGCCCCATACAAAATAAACTCCGTATTTTTTGATATTATCTTTTCCTGATTATTCATATATGTTATTCCTTTAGTTATTTCTTCAATATCTTTTCCACCATCTCTGCTATTTCAGATATATTTTCAAAATTCTCAGGCTTTAACTTGTCCTCCGGCAGTTTGACGTTAAAAAATTCTTCGATTTCATTGATCAAGATGACCAATGTCAACGAATCTAAAATAGCCTCTTCGATCAGCCTTGAACTTTCATTGATCTCCTCATATGGATTGATTTCCTGCACTAACTCCATAATTTTCGCGTTAATTTCCGTTTTCTCCATTGCGCGGTCTCCCTTCCATGCATTGTTTCAATTCTATTCGATCAATTTTCCCGTTAATATTCAGCGGAAACTGTTCTTTCACATAGATTGCCGCCGGCAGCATATAAGATGGCAGTTTTTGTTTCAACTGCCTGTATACCTCTTTTTCTGACAGCTCGCGTACTTTACTGTTAAAACTATAGAATAAGACTATCTTCTTATTCACCTCATCATAAAGAGCGCACACACGCTCAATCCCCTCCAAAGCGCTGCATACGGTTTCTATCTCGCCAAGCTCGATTCGATACCCCTGATGTTTTATCTGATTATCCTTTCTGCATACGTATACAATTTCATGTCTCTCATTATATTTGACTAAATCTCCTGTACGGTAAATAAGTTCATGATATTTACCGTTTAACGGGTTCTGTATAAAAACCGCATTTGTCTTATCGAAATCGCCATAATACCCCATCGACAAACAAGTTCCTCTTACGCACAATTCTCCTATCTCATTTACTCCAACCAGCTTATCGTCGTCATTCAACACTATAATCTCTGTATTTTCACAAGAGCTTCCGATTGGAAGAGATTCCTCATCTGAAAATTTACGATCAACGATATAACAGGTGCATACATCTGTTATTTCCGTAGGACCATACATATTTGCATATAAGATATCAGGATATTCCCTCATCCAAATATTTAACTGCTTTGTAGGCATTACCTCGCCGCAAAACAAAACTTTTTTAACATATTTCAAACGGATTTCTGATAATGCGCCGGAATTTGCCAGACTGATCAATGCAGACGGAACCCAGAACAAAGTATTAATTTTTTTCTCATTTATATAGGTAAGTAATTTATAGGGAAACAGAAATAGACTTTCCGGTATAATATTCATGGTCGCCCCATTACGCAAAGTCGAATAGATATCCAATATAGAATTGTCAAAATAAAAAGGCGCCTGATTTCCAAAAACAGTTTCCTGATCGAAATGAAATTTATCATATAACCATTCCGTATAATCAATAACTCCCCTGTGACTGATAACAACGCCCTTTGGCTGTCCCGTGGAACCAGATGTAAAAAGCACATATACAGGATCGCTGTCTATGACATTTTTATAATTTATCGCTTCATATTCTTTTTCGTTCAGATTCTGCGTCTCCTGCATAGAAACAGCATGATAATCTATATCCAAGCGTTTTGAATGATTGTAGAGGATGAGTTCCGGCTGCAATACGTCAATGATTTTTTCTATGCGGCTCATTGGCATCTTAACGTCAATAGGACTGTAAAAATTACCGCTGTAGATAATGCCCAAAAAGCAGATCAAGCATTCAACGCTCTTCTCCATGTAAACTGCAACGGGGCGATTCTTGATATCCCCGCATTCCATAGAGATCAAATGCGCCACCTTTTTTGCTTCGCGATCCAATTCTTTAAATGTAATCGTCTTATTTTCATCTTTCAGCGCAATTTTATCGGGATATCTCAGCGCGCTGTCTTTTAAATATTCAATAACATTCCTTTTCATTCATGTTTTACTCCCTAAAGCGGAATTTATTTGACGATAATTCCGCAATATAAAAAATACACCGTCTTTTTCAATTACTTTATCATTTGGCAAACTTTTATCATCCGCTTTATCATAAAGTATCTTATAAAAGTCCCACCCGTATTGGCCGCCGGACTTATCAAGCATTACCGGCTCGCCCAATATTTTTAAACTACCATAATCCATACACCTTAAAAATGCCGATATCTTACCAGCATCCCATGACGGATCCAGAATCCCGTCATTAGGTTTCTGAAAGGAATAGTGCATTTTTCCATAATTCAGACATTTTTTCGTACATCCTTCCTCTCCGCGCATAACGCCGCCGATCATCTGCTTAAACGCCGCAAAACCAAGCTGATATTGCTTTGTCATTAACCGGAGCGAGGTTATATCATCAGCAAGCTCAATTTCCCTTTCGGCCAAGATCGCTCCTTTATCGATCTCAGAAGTAACCTCATGCCATGTTATACCGACAATCCTGTCTTGTTCGTAAATAGCCCATGCCTCCGCGTTCCTTCCCAAATGTTTTGACAATAAAGCCGGATGATAGTTTATAACCTTGATATTTTTATTATCCGTAATAAAATCAGGAAATATATACGTATTAGACGCGCTGATAAGCAGCGTCCTTTTTTCGCTCTCATTTATCCTTCGCATAAAACCATCGAATTTTTCCTTATCCGATATTGGGACATATGGCAGACCATATTTATCGCACAAATCCCTACAGGAAGACTGTTGGAGATTCCCATATTCATAGATACCGGCCAGCGCATATTTATCACTCATATATTTAGCGCAATTAAAAGCGAATTGTCCCGTCCCTATAACAAAACACTGCTCAAAACGACCATTCATTTAGATCACCGAATCTTTATAATCTGCTTTCACATTTTACTGCACAATAATGAGATTTCCTTTTCCTTTCCATAACTATTAGGAAATTTTGTCATTCTATCGCCTAAATAGTCTGTTTTATCGAGCATAAAACTCATATCCAGTATTTCAATTCCATATTCTTCTGCACATTTTTGGATACCGTCACATATCCTGCGATACTTATTTAAGAAATCTTCTCCATAATAATCCACTCCGACCTGATGATTCAACGCGGGAATAAACGGCACCGGCTTAATATGATTTTTCTGCAGCAGTTCTATCATTTTTTTTAAGTAAATTACGTTTTCATTGTCACTTTTAAATTCATACATATATCTGGATTTTGTTAATAGCTTTTCAACATGCTCATCATCTCTGCTCCTGCGCCCGCTTTTCGTCGAAAAACTCCCCGCACTGATATTATTGGATCGGCTTTCCGCCAGTTTCACATAATTATCAAATTCCTCATCTTCGATCTCTACACTTTCCTGTATCAGCTTTAGTAATCCCGCGTGCTGCGATTGCGGTAGTTTCGTCTGTATCCCATTACAAAATGGCACATTCACTATAAAAGCTACCGATTTGGGTACGATTCCCATTTCAAGCTGTAATTTCATTAAATAATAAAATCCGGTAATGCACATTCCGTGAATCGACAAAACTTTTGTATTTTCTTTGCCAAGCCTTTCTTTTGCCAATTCTCCCATTGTTTTTCCATATAAATCATCAATATCCAAATCCGTAAAGTAGCAATCTCCAAACAGCATATACTCGATATTTTCTTTTCTAAAAAATTCTTTTTTATAAGACGGATAGACATTACTCTTTATCACAGAATAACTTTTTCCGACAGCATAGCCTCTCCCTATCAGATAATCCTCAATCTGATTGAAATTTTCTGGTGAAATGAGAATATAATTATTCTCGGGAGCCCCGCATATATCCGCCGGAGCAAATATCTTGTATCCTTTTACATATCCTCCTTGTTTTTCTATACTGGTATCAACAAACCCTTTCACCTCGATCATGGCTTCTTCCAATAATTTCAATACCATATTGCCGCGGATCCCAGCGCCATATAGATACAGATCTTTTTTAGAAGTGTTTGATTTATAGTCTACTATCCATTTTTCGATCGCATCATATTCACTTTTGCTAATTGATAAAATAGGAAACTCAAAATTTTGTTTTTCTTCCATATTCTGTGGTTTCATCCATTTTTCTCCCATATTTTCTATTTGTTTAATCTCGCAAGGATCTCCTCCCTGTACCCATCGATCATATCTTCCTTCGTATATACCGTATTCTGCGAGATATAGCAGTCCTTACAGATCGGGTGGGCGGTTCCCTTGCACTGATCCGCTAACAGCGCTCTTCTTCGGGGCGATTCCCATAGCTGCCTTAGCGGTCTTTCATGGATATTTCCCAGCGTATACGGCGTCATCACCTGTGTGCACGGATAGACGTCGCCGCCCGGCGAGACTACGATCGTATGGAAGATCAGAGGACAGCATTCCTGTATCGGGAAAACGTCCCCGTATTTATTTTTTATCTCCCTCGCAGGTTTCTTCACCTCAATGTTAAGCCAGATCGGTATGATCTGCTCGACGAACACCCGGTCGGCAATAGGCTGGAACCGTTCATAAAATCTTTCTTCTTCCCCGTCCTCTAATACGGTATCCGGTATCTTAACGCATAGCTGGGTATTCGTCTTAGCCTCGTACAATATCTTGAGATTTCTATAAAAAACCTCATAATCCAGAGGAAAACCGCATACCTCCCTGTACTTTTCGGCGGTCAGCCCCTGCAGGGAGACTACGATCCGATCGATCCCCGACTCTGCAAGATCGAGCGCGTACTTTTCATCTAAGAGCGCTGCGTTTGTATGGATCGACACCCTTCCGTTTATATGGTTCTGCTTGAGATAACGCGCCATATCCGGCAGCCTGCGATTGCACAACGGCTCCCCGTGATTGGATAAGGAGATCTGTTTTACGTCCTGAGGAAATTCTCGGATCTGCTCCGCGATCTTACAGAAGGTTTCCCAATCCATCAGATCGTTCTTAGCCGCATACCCCCAGTTCTTTTTATCCGGGTCAGAGCGGAAGCAATAATCACATCGAAACGGACAGGCCTCGCTGGTATCGACGATCACCGTAAACGGCGTATCTAACGGTAAAATCTGCCCTAATATCTGCCGGTTTGTATCAAAAGAAGGTTTTATTTCCCCCATGTTCCAAAAGCCTCCCGGTTTTTTTGCCTCTTTCCCCGCCCGCGCCCCTCGCGGGTCTAGTTCAGGATTCTCTCTCGAGTCTTGGCGTGAAATTCGGGTCTATTTTCGCAGACATCTCCTGATTAGAATCTCTGCGTCCCCTCGCGGAGAGTAGATTAGATGGGGATTGGGAAGTCATCTCCCAGCCGATATATATTCCGCCATCCACTTTTTCTCAAAATCCTGTGTCTCGGACATATTTAAAAATTCCGCCGCATGTTCCTCTAATATTCCTGCCAGCCGATCGCCGATCGCCGCGCATTCCCCCAGATGGAAGCGTTTTATCTTATCGACCATACTGATCATAAACGACCATTCCGCATACAGCGCATACCGGTAGCTGTCCGGCGCATTCTGCCTGACAAATTCCGTCCGGTCATGGAACGCATACAGGTAATCGCTCATCGTATTCTTATCCCACAGCGCCGCATTGCTTGTAAAGCCCGATACATTCCCAGCATGACGTGTGAAATAATATTGCTCCACTCCATGTATCGCTACTTTCTTGCCTGCAAGCAGATATTTATACTGCGTATGGATATCTTCATTTTTACAATTTTCGTCGAAAGGATATTTGGCAAGGATCTCCCTTTTATAAAGCTTCGTCGGCATTCCCGCCCTGATATATTTTCTCCCGAGCAGCAGCCTGAGAGCCTCTTCGCCCGTCAGCAGCATTTTCTCGTCAAACAAACACTGCGGCTTTCTGGTCGTACCGTCGCCCTCCGACGCGCCGCACATAGAGATATCGGCATGGTTCTCCTCCATAAGGTTCACTAAAAATGCAAGGAATCCCTTCATCGCCCTGTCGTCATCGTCGACATAGGCGATATACCGCCCCTTTGATTCTCCAAGCCCGATATTTCTGGCAGATCCTATGCTCCGCCGCTCCGATAGGTGGAGCGCCCGGATCCGTTTATCCTTATCCGTATACATATCGGCGATCGCGCCGCTTTTGTCCGTCGAGCCGTTATCCACGATGATAAATTCAAAATCCGTATAGGTCTGGGCCAGTATGTCCGTTATCATATTGGAGACATATGATTCCCTGTTATAAGTAAGCATAATTACGGATACTGTCATCTGTTTTCCTCTATAAAAACGATCCTGCTCCCCTCGCTCTCAAACGCAAACTCCACCTTTTGATAATCGCTCATCGCCGCTTCCACGCTTTCCCTTCTGTCCACAGGCGCATATAGGAGCAGGAAGCCTCCGCCGCCGGCGCCCAGCACCTTGCCGCCGACCGCTCCGGCTTTTTTGGCCCTTGCATACATTTCATCTAGGAAGGGATTGGAGATCTTCCCCGCCATCTGCTTTTTCAGGCTCCATGCCGTATCCAGCATGTTTCCCCATTCTTCGATACGGCCTTCCAAAAGCTCCTTTTCGGCGCTTTCCGCCAATCCCGCCATATCGTCCAACAGCCGCATTTTATCTCGGATATTTTCCTTCTGCTCGCTCAATATTTCTGACGATATACGGGTCATTCCCGTATAGTACAAAAGCAGGCGGCTCTTCAATCGCTTCATTGTCTGTGCGCAGACGTTGACCGGCGTCGCGGACACCTCCCCCGACGCCCAGAACTTATATTCCCGAAATCCGCCGTAGGCGCACGCGAACTGATCCTGCACGCCGATCGGATTTTGCAGGATCTCGATCTCGATCCTGCACGCCAGCCTTGCGAGCTTTTCCGGGGAAGCATATTCCCCCTTATAAGTAAAAAGCGCGTTCAGCACGCCTACGGCGAGCGCGCTGGAGGAAGCGAGCCCTACGCCCGCCGAGCTTAAAGGGATATCCGCCGCATAGACAATATCGATCCCTTTTTCTATGCCCGTTATTTTCAGCGCTTCCCGGATAATGTTATGCCTGATCTGCTCCACGGAATCGACAAACTCATTTTTGGTATAGCAGACGCGGATCTTATCATCAAAGCGTTTGCATACCATGATATAAACATACATATTCAGAGCCGTACTGAGCGCCATTCCGTATCCGCGTTCACTGTTTTCATAATAATCGCGAAAGTCTGTCCCGCCTCCAAAAAAAGACATCCGCAAAGGCGTTTTTGAAATTATCATCCGTTTTCTCTCATTCTCTCGTTATTTTAGATAATCCTTTACCGCTTTTAACAGCGGATAAGCATCCGATACCGGAATGCCTCTGCACCCCGCCGCTCTCGCCGCCTGCATATCGCGTTCGTCGTCCCCGAACAATACACAGCGTTCAAGATTCAGGGAAAAATCCTTCTGCGCCTGATAGAGCAGCCCCGGATTCGGCTTGCGGCAGTCGCATCCGTCGTCCCAGTTATGCGGGCAATAATAGATCGCATCGATCTCATAGCCCGTCTGCCTGCGCAGATCGCTCTGCATTTTATCGTGGATCTCGCATAGGGTCGTTTCCGACAGCCTTTCTCTCGCTATCCCGGGCTGATTTGACACCAAAATGAGGCGATATCCCGCTTCCTTTAACAGCCCCACGGCCTCTGCCGCGCCTTCGATCCATACGAAATCATCGGGCTTTTCGATATAACAGGCTTTCGGAGGACGCACGTTCAAAGTCCCGTCCCTGTCTAAAAACACGGTTTTTGGCCCGGAAAAAAACGCCTCCGTCAATCGTATCCTTTCCCATGAGCCGACGGAATAATATCTGTGGCGTGTGACCGTCGCGAACAATCCGCCGCCCGATACCAGATACGGATAGACCTCCGCCTCAAAATTCAGGTCCTTCCCCTCCGCGTCTCCCAGAAGATCCAGCGTTCTCTTTTTGACCAGAGCATACCCGATATCCACTCCCAAAAGATCCTGCGTTATCCTTTTTTTATCGTAGCGCAGGACTTCTCCCCCTGCGCCGATCTTCACATTGCTCTTTGTGTAGCGATCCTTATTTTCATAAACGCTGACCTGTATCTCCGCGTCGTTTTTCCAAAAATCCGCGCACAGCCCCGCATAATCGATCGGACAGTAATTATCGCAGTACATCAGCAGGAATACAGGATCCAGCGACCCCTTTGCCGCGATCAAGCGGTCGCCCGTATCGTATCCGACAGGAGTGATATCATACGTTATCTCAAGTCCGTACCGTTCTCCCGTTCCAAGATAATCCATGATCTGCTCCGGCATATATCCCAAAAGAAGCAGTATCCTTTTTATGCCAAACCCCTTAACCTGCTCGATCAAATGGCCGATAAACGGGACGCCTTCAAACGGATACATCGGTTTGGGATGCGTAAGCGTATACGGCTGCAGCCTTGTCCCCATGCCGCCCGCTAAGATCACCGCCTGTTCTATCGGATCAGCCAATACCGCTCCCTTCCTTTCTCCCGTCCCGCCCTACGCGTTTTCTGTTACATTTTCTTTTGTGTCTGCGTTTTCTTCCGTATTTTTATCCATTAGGATATCCGCGATCTGCTGCAGGAGCAAATTATGGACGGATTCCACCATACCATAGTGCGGCGCGGGGACGTAGAGATTCACATCTCCCATACCGCGGATCCGGTTGTCCTCCCGAAACCCCGTCAGCGTGACCGCCGCGCCGCCTGCCGCGCGCATTGTCCGAATCGCATTTACAATGTTCCGGGATTCTCCAGAACTGCTGATCGCGACCAGAACGTCCCCTTTTTCGGCCAGCCATTCTAGCTGTTTGCTGAAAACGGCTTCATACGTATAATCATTAGAAACGCATGTGAGCGCGGCCTGCTCATAAAGGCTGTATGTCCTGATCCCGCCGTTTTTCATATAATCCGCCGTCATGTGCTGCGCGATCCCCGCGCTTCCTCCGTTTCCGCAGAAAAACACATGACGACGCCGCTTCCTGCATTCCCATAACAGATCGACGATATGTCCGATCCCTTCGTCATATCCAAGCTGCCTGCCGCTTCCCGTCGTAATATGCACTTCGTACAGTAAACGGATTATCTCCTGCAAATACTCGCTTGGCATTTTCATCCTTACGCTCCTTACGTGCCGCGGCACATTTGTCTGGCTATCTCGACATGATACGGGTTCGCCTCATCGGAGCCTCCCTGACACACGCTGCAAAAGCTCGTATGACCGAGCCTGCTGTATCCCAGCTCGTATTCAAGAAGCTCCTTAGGATCAAAATCCCGACGGAAATCAAAATAGTCGTCTTCCTTTAGCTCGTATAATCCCGCTTTCACCGCCGAGCAGTTACTACAGCAGTAAAAGAATCTCCCATCCGCAAACTGTCTGCAGAACATCGCGCATTTTTCAAAATGAGCCCGCAGGCGAGTCTCGTCCTCCAGTTTCGATCCGACGACGGGGAAGCCCATATCCAGCCATTCCTCGCCCGTCCTTTTGATATCCGTCCTTACGCCCTCTGCTTCCAGCTTTTCCCGAACGGCTTCCAGCTTATTTAACGCGGGAACTGCGCGGCTGTAGTCCGAGATATCTACGGTCACTTCATCTCTCAGGCACATAGCGGCGATCTCGTCCGACGGCAGGATCGTCCCGTTCGTACCGATCCGAATC
The DNA here is from genome assembly GCA_947626715.1 of uncultured Lachnospiraceae bacterium. GTDB lineage: Bacteria > Bacillota > Clostridia > Lachnospirales > Lachnospiraceae > VSOB01. The sequence goes on from CANQTG010000020.1 coordinate 25,608, forward strand.
GAACCTATCTGCTCATGATAATGTTCGTATATGTAATCGACGTATTCGATCAGGTCAGGGTGCAGGAAGCATTCCCCCCCCAACAACTTTAGCTTAAAGACATAGTCCACTTTCCCAAACAGCAGATCAATATCCTGTTTCAAAGATTCTAAGGGAGTTACCACCCTGTCCTTAAAATACGGAATATAGGCTACGCATTTCTCACAGTTTAAGGTGCAGCGGGACGTCATGAAAATCTCGACCCTGTCGAGCTTGATCCGGCCGTACCGATATACGTCATATACCATCTGGAATACTTCGCCTTGAAAAAATCTGTCATTCTCCCTGATCCCGGCCCGCTCAAATTCATCTCTGCAAGTCTCATAGGAAGCCCTGTCTTTATACAGGCAGATAACGCTTCTTCCCGCCTCCCTGACCAGATCTAGGGCCTCTTTGACAGAGCCTGCGGCGTCCAGAACAGGCGGCCTATCCTGCGTCCTTCTTATGAACTCTTCCTTTTCCTTAGGATTCCCGATAAGGATCCACTTCGTCCCGGTATCCAGCATTTTCTCTGCCAATGCATCCAGTTCATGTCCTCGGTTTTTCCATACCAGATCATGCATGGAATAATTTCTCATCTGTGCGCCCGCCTTTCCAACGCTCTGCCGCCTCTACCAAAAATCCCGCACATCCGTGCCGCTTACGGCGGCCGGACATTCCCGCGCAAACGCCGCGGGATATACCACGGAGAGATCCCGCTTAGCCGTCTTTTTCATGCTTTCCCAGCTCCCCTGTGCCGTCTGCGTGAGCCATTCGCCCGTATATCCGTTGATCACGCACAGCTTGCCCTCCACGGTAAGCAGATTGCACCAATATTCATTTCCATAATCGGTGACCGTCTCTCTCTTCTCCCGGGGCAGCTCCCATTCCCTGATCCGCTCCGCCGCCGTATCGATCAGGACGCTTTTATCTCCCGAATAAGCCAGCAGATAGATCACGCCGCCCTGCTCGATCCCCTTCTGAAAATACCGCTTCCCAGCGGCCGACACGGCTTTGGCATACGGCTGCATTTCTTTTGGAAACGGAAGCGACCGGACGATCCTTTCCTCTCCCAGATCATAGACATCTACCGTCTCCGTCGCATCATACGGGATCAGCCACAGCCGATCCCCCACGGAGAACAGACTGCTGTATTTCTTATTTTCGATCGGCAGTTTCCCGACTCCGCCCGTCCCCAATTCTACGGCGTACACGCTGCCGTCTAACTCCGACGGCATATAGATCACATTTTCACGCAGGGCGCCTCCATATGAGCACAGGCCGCCGGAATATTGATAGCTGTCTGCGTCTATCACGGGAATGTGCTTTATTTCCTTCGTATCTATATCGAAACAGACGATGGAATGATAAAAATAGGGCAGTAAATACAACAGCTTCCCATCTGCGATCTTTGCCATGAACCATGACCTTACCGGCGGGGACTCCTCATCCTCTGGAAGCAAAAAGCCGAATGTCTGCAGCTTTCCGCCCTTCACATCGTATACCGCGATCTTTTCCGCCGTATGCGGGACAAAGACGACCGTATCCTGATAGGAATACGCATCCGCATACAGCTCTACCATATTCCCGTTTCCCCCGAGCTTTTCGATCCATCTGCTCTCGCACGTACAAAGATCCAGCCGGTACAGCCCGTTATTCCACATCGGGACATACCAATAGGCTCCCCCGGACTGCGCGATCGCCTCGGCCGCCGCCAGAGAATATCCGTTTTCATTTAACATATTCGGATTTTGAAGCAGCGCCCTTTTCCCAATACTGTGAAACAGCCACACAACGCTGCTGCCGTCCCCGTAATAAGCGTCGCTGAGTACCACCGCCCTGTCCAGATCGGCGCTGTCGTCATAGATCCCCCAGCCCTCTTCCCGATATGTGTCGCGTATCTTTTGGTATGCCTCCCACAGCTTCGGCCGCATGGATTCGATCGTCGCTTTTATTAAAGGGTGCGGGCGCCACAGTAAGACCGCCTCATTTTGATTCCTCTTAAAAAGCGCAAACACCGATTCGATCTTGCGGAGCATTCTTTCATTATATTGCAGGAGCGAGCCTACGCTGATATTGTAAAAGACGATCTTTTTCCAGCTTCCATCCGGTTTCTTTATGATCTTCAGCCATTCCTGCGGGATCTTCAGATCTTCCCTTCTGGTGTTCTTCAGTTTCTCTATCTTGGGCGAGCCCGTCCCCAGAAATTTTCTCTCCAAAGCCTTCCGATCCGTATGCTCTCCCGACAGACCGGCCGCCTCCGCATCCTTTTTATATTCGTTTATATAGATCTGCCGTATCGTTTCCGACTCTAGGATCACCTGATGGGCGTATATCGTCCCCGGCAGAAAGCAGAAATGCCGCATACCCTCGATCTTCATCTGCTCGCTCGGGTCGATCTCCCCTAGAATGAAATAGGGGATATAGACCAGCTTTTCCGTATACGCCCGCAGCCTTTTAGCATAAAATTGAGGATCCACGCTGGTCACATAATTAATATTATCATAAGGATTATGTATATAAATTACGTCCGGCCTGCGCTTTTCTAAATCATAATCGCCATAATAGAGAACCGGCACATCTGGGGGATACTGGTCGATCTCATAATGCATCTCTCCAAAGCTGCCGTCCGCATTTTTATCATAATAGGGGATCGGGATAACGTAGGCGTCGCAGTCCGGGTCGGCGTCAGCCGCGCGCCACACGCTCTCTAAGCTGTCCCACATACTGGCCTTATACGGGAAAAAGACGATCTCTCTCTTGACCGGGATCGCACCAAAACAGCTCTCCGCCCTAAACAGTTTTTTCCTTAACTGTCTGTATATCTTATTGGCGGCGGCCTCCTGCCGATCTGATAAAGCCGCATGGAGCTGGTAGACCAATTCGCAATATTCCTCCAACAGGGATACCGCCGGATGTCCCTCTCCCTCCGTCTGATCGATCAGAGCGCCGATCGCGATCCCGCCGTTTTGGCAGTCCTCTAAAAGCCGCATTGCAAAGCCCCAATCGGCCTTTTCCATATACGCTTTTATCAGCTCCTGCGCTTCTTCAATTTGTCTAAGCAGTTCTTGCGCCTGCCGTTTCTGTGCTTCCCTCATCTACTTCCCACTCTTACGCTCCGCGCCCCGCCGTCCCGCTCACGGTTTTCTTACTCTTTACAGACGTTTACGAATCGATATCCTCGCTCGCCGCCACGGCGGATACCACCGACGAAACAGCCGCCACCACCACGACCGCGATGATAATGACCAGCATACCGCCCAGCAATAACAGAACTTCCATCCTTATATCCTCCTATCCTGTCTCCTATCTTATCACAGTCCCGCGCCGCCTGCAAGATTCCGGCGCTCATTTCACGCCCGTTTCCCGAATTTTACGCCCGTTACCGAAAACGCACCTGCATATAGGATTTGATCTCTTCGACGCAGCGTTCCATTCCCAGCTTGCTGCTGTCCAGACACAGGTCATAATTTCTCGCGTCCGTCCATTCCCTGCCGGTATAGTGTTTATAGTAATCCGCCCGCTCCTTATCCGTTTTCTGGATAAATTTCTTTATCTCCCGATCCGGCATACTCAGCTTTTTTTTCGCCTGCTCGATACAATAATCCTCCGGCGCGTGGACGAATACGCTCAGAACATTGTCGTAATCCCGCAGCACATAGTCCGCGCAGCGTCCGATGATGATACAGGACGCCTCCTCTGCCAGTCCCTTGATGACCTTCGCCTGATAATTGAACAGATTTTCCGCAGAGGTGAAATCATCGCTGCCGGGCGGTATCAGCTGGCCCTGATAGACCTTTTTGGAGATCCTGACCAGCGGACTGTTTTTCAGCTTCTCATCCGCCCCTGCGAACAGTCCTTCATGGATCCCGCTTTCCTCGGAAGCGAATTTTAAGAGCTCTTTATCGTAATAAGGGACGCCCAGTTCCTTTGACAGCATTTCTCCGATCGTGCGGCCCCCGCTCCCGTACTGCCTTGCAATGGTAATGACCACTTTCTCCATCTGTCTCCCTCCTTATCATTCTCCCAGATACGCTTTCTTTATGGAGTCATTATTCAAAAGGTCCCCGGCCTTCCCTTCCAGAACAATCCGGCCGGTCTCCAGCACATAGGCCCGATCCGCGATCGCCAGCGCCTTTTTCGCGTTCTGCTCGACCAAAAGGACCGTCGTGCCCCCGTTGCTGACCTCTTTGATGATATCAAAGATCTCGTTGACAAAGATCGGGGAAAGCCCCATCGAAGGCTCGTCCATCAATATGATCTTAGGGTGCGACATCAGGGCGCGCCCCATCGCCAGCATCTGCTGCTCGCCTCCCGAGAGCGTCCCGGCTATCTGGTTTTTCCGTTCCTCCAGACGGGGAAAGCGCCGATAGACCATCTGCAGCGTTTCTTCGATCTCGCCCTTATCCTTCCTTGTATATGCGCCCATACGCAGGTTTTGGATCACGGAGAGCTGCGCAAAGATACGCCGTCCCTCCGGCACATGCGCCATACCCATAGATACGATCTTATGTCCCGGCACCTTCGTGATGTCCTTTCCCTCGAACAGGACGGAGCCCTTTTTCGCCTGCAAAAGTCCCGTTATCGTATGCAACGTCGTCGTCTTGCCCGCGCCGTTCGCGCCGATCAGGGCGATGATCTCCCCTTCGTTGACCTGAAAGGAGATCCCCTTGATCGCTTGGATCATACCGTAGTAGACCTCCAAGTCTTTTATTTCCAGCATCGCCATGCCCTTTCCTCCTATTCTCCCAGATACGCCGTAATGACCTGCGGATCGTTGAGCACCCGGGACGTCTCTCCCTGCGCCAGTATCCTCCCGAAATTCAATACGGAAAGCTCCTCGCAGATACCGGACACCAGCTTCATGTCATGCTCGATCAACAGGATCGTCATATCAAAGCGGTCCCTGATCAGGCGAATGGTGTCCATCAGCTCTTTCGTCTCATTCGGATTCATGCCGGCGGCCGGTTCGTCCAACAGCAGCAGCTTGGGATTCGTCGCCAGCGCTCTGGCGATCTCCAGCTTTCTCTGCTTCCCGTAAGGCAGGTTCGAGGCCAGATAATCCGCCTCGCCGCCCAGCCCGAATACCTCCAGCAGCTCCATCGCCTTCTCGTCCATCTCTTTTTCCACCCTGCGGTAGGACGGAAGGCGGAATATGCCCGCCAGCGTGGAATAGCGGTAATTGTTATGCAGTCCGGCCTTTACGTTGTCCAGAACGGACATTCCCTTAAACAGCCGGATATTCTGAAAGGTTCTGGCGATCCCTGCCTTATTGATATCGATCGTCCGTTTCCCGGTGATATCCTCGCCGTCTAAACGGATGATTCCTTCGTTCGGCTTATATACGCCCGTCAGCAGGTTAAATACCGTCGTCTTGCCCGCGCCGTTCGGCCCGATCAGTCCGTATAGCTGCCCCTTTTCCACATGGATATCAAAATCGTCCACGGCCCGCAGGCCGCCAAACGAGATACACAAATTCTGTACGTCTAATAATGCCATCTTCTCTTATCCTCCATCACGGTATCGCCAATCGACAGGCCGGCGGCCTGCGCGCACATCAGGACGCCTCTTTCTTATTCCGAAGCAGGCGTCTTAGAGAATATCTCTCCCGCAGCTCGATCGCTTTCGGGCTCCAGTTAAACAACATCATACCGATCAGCAGGATCGCATAGATCAGCATACGGTAATCGCTCAGCCCCCGCAGCAGCTCCGGCAGCAGCGTCAGTACGACCGCGGAGATAACGGATCCCCTGATATTGCCGATCCCGCCCAGCACGACGAATACGAGGATCATGATCGACATATTATAGCCGAAATTCTTAGGCAGCGCGGTCAGGGTCGAAAGATTATGCGCATACAGCACGCCCGCCACCCCCGCGATCGAGGCGGAAAGCGTAAACGCCATGAGCTTGTATTTGGTGACGTTGATCCCGATGGACTCCGCCGCGATCCGGTTGTCGCGGATCGCCATGATCGCGCGCCCGTCCCGGGAATGGATCAGATTGAGTATCGTCAGCAGGACCAGCAGGATCAGGACGACCCCGATCGTAAAGCTCGCGTCATGCGGCGTGCCCGTGATCCCCTGCGGCCCGTTGATGATGGGCTTGCTGCCCGGCTCCAGTCCCAGCGCCATGACGTCCTTCATGGAGAAATGGAAGCCCGCGCTGTCTCTCCCGATATAGAGCACGTTCATCAGGTTTTTAATGATCTCGCCAAAGGCAAGCGTTACGATCGCCAGATAGTCGCCGCGCAGCCGCAGCACCGGGATCCCGATGATAATGCCGAATACCGCCGCCGTAAGCGCCCCGATAACTAACGCGATCAAAAAGCGCAGCCAGTCCGGCAGCATTCCGTTCGTGCACATGGAAAAGAAAGCGCCCGAAAACGCGCCGACACACATAAAACCCGCGTGTCCCAGACTCAGCTCTCCCAAAATGCCGACCACGAGATTTAAGGAGACCGCGAGGATCACATAGATACACAGCGGCACCAAGAGCCCCTCCATCAGGCTCGATACATGTCCCGTCAAGCTCAGCAGGCTCACGAGCAGATAGGCGGCGATCACGATCGCATACGTAATCAGATTGGTTTTCGTTGTCTTGTTCATTTTCTTCATAGCTCTGCCCTACACTTTCTCTTGGATTTCCTTACCGAGAATACCGGTAGGCTTGATCAGCAGCACCACGATCAGCACGGCAAACACGATCGCGTCCGCCATCTGCGAAGAAATATAGGCGCGCCCCAAGATCTCGATGACCCCGAGCAGGATCCCGCCGATCATCGCGCCCGGGATCGACCCGATCCCGCCGAACACCGCCGCAACGAACGCTTTGATACCGGGCATAGCGCCCGTATAGGGAGTCAAGGAAGGATACGTAGAGCATAAGAGCACGCCCGCGACTGCGGCGAGCGCGGAACCGATCGCAAAGGTAAGCGCGATCGTCCCGTTCACATTGATCCCCATGAGCTGGGCCGCCC
>CANQTG010000021.1 GCA_947626715.1 uncultured Lachnospiraceae bacterium
CTATCTGAAATGCGTTTCTGCAATTCATTCAAAAATATTTCATTTTAGACTTGACTTTTAATAGTTAGTCTTTCTCCTATGCTTCTTTTTCTTATTTTTGGATAGTTCTTTTTTTGACGCTTCTATTATAGCGGATTTTCTGCGTCAGATAAATCCCCGTTACAAAAAATTTTGCTTCTTATATTTCTCGGGTCTTATATTTTCTAAGTATCCGCCCAAACGCCAGACAGACGCACACGCCCGCGATCCCGAGCAAAAACATCATAAGCGCCGTCCCTGCGCCCCTGCCGCTCCCAAACAGCCTTGCCAGCAGCCCGTCCGGCGACGCCTTCGCCATCAAGGGCCCGCAGACCTTGTCGATCATAAGCCCTCCCGCCAGCGTCCCGACGGGAATCGTAAAAAACTGCAGCGTGTTCCGGCAGGCATAGACCCGCCCCTGCATTCCGGCCACAATGGCGCTTCGCAGGATCACATCGAGATTGGCGTTCATCATGGGAATGACAAACCAGCCGGCAAGCTGCGCGATACACCACCATACCGGCGTTTTGGCAAAAGCCAGTATAAAATTCTCCGTCCCCAGAGAAAGCAGCAGCGTCAGGAAAATGACCCGGACGCGATCCTTCGGCGGCGGAAGGAGCGTTACCAAAAGGCTCCCCGCCAATGTCGCGGCTCCCGCGCATGAGGTGACGAGCCCAAGTGCCGCCTTCCCGCCGTTTTCCCGCGAGAGCACATAGGGCGGCAGCGCCGCGTCAAACGCGGACGCTATGAGATTCACGCCCGCAAGGAACAGGATCAGCCAGAGAATGAGCCTGTTATGCCAAAGATAGGAAAGCCCCGCCCTTACGCCCTCCATAAGGCTCTCCTTCGGGGCGTCCGCTCCCCTATCTTCCGCGGCGGGAATGCGCACCCAAAACGCCAGCGCGCAGAACGCGGCGGCGAAGGATAAAAGATCGGCGCAGATCACCCCGTCCATGCCTGCGAGCGCATAGAGCGCCGAGGCCAGAACCGGATGCAGGATCGCGGTCAGGGACGCGGAAAACGACTTTAAGCCGCTTGCGCGCTGATACTGCCCCTTTGGCGTGATCAGCGTCATCGCCACTTCGCCCGCGGGCTGCTGCAGCGTATTCATCAGGCCGTTCGCCGCGTTCAGTGCATACAGGTAAGCGGGCCTGAGAGAGTCCGTTTTCAACATAAGCAATACCGCCGCCGAGCAGCACGCGGCAAACGTATCGCTAAAAAGCAGGATCCTTTTCTTATCCCACCGGTCGGAAAGCGCCCCGGCAAACATGCCCGCCAGCACATAGGGCGTATAAGAGCAGACGGACAAAAGCGCCGTCTGCAGCGCCGATCCGGTCTTTTCATAGAGCCAGAGCGTCAGCGCAAAGCCCGTCATGGCGCTGCCAAGCTGCGAGAGGGACTGCGTTGACCAGAGGATCAGAAATGTTTTCAGCCCGCCAAACGTATCTTGTAATTTATGTTTCATATCGACTTTGCTCCTTTGATCTTTTTTCTGCTATCAAGATCGCAAAGTCCGAGGATCTGGGCCCGCTGGAAGGCCCCACCGCCCCATGCGCGATCCTCAAACTCTGCATGGAGCGAAAGCGATCGTCAGGATCATCCGTATCCTCTCCTACCGCATACCGCGATTTTCTTCACACTATCATTCGCTTTATCTTTTCCCTGTTCTATCATAGCAAAAACAAGCCGCACTTTCAACCGCATAAATACGGCCCCAAGCGGCGCGGGAGGATACGCTGCGGCAGGGGCGGCAGGATCGTAAAGGCCGTCAGGGCCTTTTGAGCAGCAGGCAGGAAAGGTCGTTTACGTTGGTGCCCGTAGGCCCTGTAAAGATAAGGCCGTCCGCCGCCTTTAACGCAGGATAGGAATCGTTTTCCTTTAAGGCGGCGTCGATATCATACCCGTTATCCCGCAGCCTTCCCGCCGTCTCCCCTGTGACGATACCGCCCGCCGCGTCCGTAGGCCCGTCGGTGCCGTCGGAGCCTATGGAAAAGAGGAGCGTTTCCTTCATACCGTCTATCCCCCGCGCGGCGGCAAGGGCGAGCTCCTGATTGCGTCCGCCCATGCCCCTGCCCGTCAGGCGCACCACTGTCTCCCCGCCCGCGATAAAGGCGAGGGACTTGTTAGAATCTCCGTGATATCTGGCAATGGAGGCAAGAAAGCTCCCCGCCTCCCGCGCCTCGCAGTTAAGTCCCGCCGTGAGCGTCACGGGCTCATAGCCCAGCTCCGCGCAGGTTTTCGCCGCAGCCGCGCAGAGCTGGCGCACGGAACCGGTGATACGGGCTTCTGCATTTGCAAGATACTTGGGCGTTTCCCGCATAAGGAGCGTCCTCGCCTCATCGGAAAGGCGCAGATGGTATTTCTCCGCGACAGCCAGCGCCTGCGCGCAGGTGGAGCCGTCTGGATAGGCGGGGCCGGAAGCGATCATATCCAGCGGATCGCCGAGCACGTCGGAAAGCACCACGGAAAACACCCGCGCCGGAGCGCAGAGGCGGGCAAATCTGCCGCCCTTTACCGCAGAAAGGCGTTTGCGGACGGTATTCATTTCCACGATATCCGCGCCGCACGCAAGGAGTTGGCGGGTAATATCATCCATTTCCCGCGGGGAAAGGAGCGGCTTTTCCAATAGCGCCGAGCCGCCGCCGGAAAGCAAAAACAGCACAAGATCCCCTTCGCACAGGCTTCCGGTCAGCTCCATCGCCTCCTGCGTCGCGCGGTAGGAGGCCGTATCCGGCACAGGATGCCCAGCCTCCCGAATGCGCAGCTTCCCAACGGCTCCCTTCGCATGGCCGTATTTTGTGACGACAATACCGTCGTCAATGCGCCCGCCGAGGATATCGTACGCGGCGCGGGCCATCTGCCACGCCGCCTTTCCCACCGATACAAGGAGCAGCCTGCCGGAATATGCGGGCAGGTCTGCTAAAGCCCTGCGTACCGCCGTATCCGGCTGCGCGGCGTTCAGAGCCGCCCGTATGATCCGCGCGGCGTCCTTTCCCATCTTGGTTGAAAACAGCGGATTTCCCATATCCATACAGCAATCCATACTATTTTTCTCCCCCCCCCAAAAAAACAGCCCGCAGCGCCCGCTTTCCGCCGCGGGGCGCTTTTACAGAAATAAAAACGGCTGCGGAAAAGTCCGATATCCCTATCCTTCCAGCCGCTCCCGCAGCAGCGTATTTCTCTTTGTCACCGTCACGTTGCGCACCGCGAAGGCCAGCGCTTTTTTCGTCCCGACGATCACAAGGGCCCTTTTTGCCCGCGTAATGCCGGTGTAGAGCAGATTTCTCTGGAGCATGACATAATGATTCATCAAAACGGGCATGACCACGATAGGATACTCCGAGCCCTGCGCCTTATGTATCGTCGTCGCATAGGCATGGACCAGCTCGTCCAGCTCCGCCGCATCATACGCGACGCTGCGCCCGTCATAATTTACGCTGAGCGTCCGCTCCGCTTCGTTTACCGATTCAATGACGCCGATATCGCCGTTAAAGACTTCTTTCTCGTAGTTATTCCGAATCTGCATGACCTTATCGTCCGTCCGGTACGCATATCCGCTCCGGCGCAGGCACGCTTTGGGAAGCGCCGTCCTTCTCCCGCCCTGCAGAAAGACCTCCTGCTTTGGGGGATTGAGCGCTTCCTGAAGGGAAATGTTTAAATTGGCCGCCCCGGCTACGCCCCTCTGCATTGGCGTAAGCACCTGTATCTGGGACGGATCCACATGGTAATAGCCCGGCAGCTTCGTTTTCACCAGCTCCACGATCTGCGAAACCGCAGATTCCGCGTCCGCATTCTCGAGGAAAAAGAAATCCGTATTTCTGCCGTTGCTGATATCCGGCAGCTTCCCCGCATTGATCCGGTGGGCGTTCATGATAATGCGGCTCTCCTGCGCCTGACGGAAGATCCGCGTCAGGCGCACGACCGGGAAAGCGCCACAGTCGATCATATCCCTAAGGACATTCCCCGGCCCCACAGAAGGGAGCTGATCGACGTCCCCTACCAGAATCAGCCGCATGGCGGGCGGGATCGCCTTTAACAGGGCGTTCATCAGGATCATATCTATCATGGAGCATTCGTCTACGATCAGCACGTCTCCTTCCAGCGGGTTCTCCTCGTTCTTCTGGTACCCGTCCGGCGGCTTGCACTCTAACAGCCGGTGGATCGTCTTTGCCTCCATGCCGGTGGCCTCGCTCATACGCTTTGCCGCCCGCCCCGTGGGAGCCGCCAGCAGGATTTTAAGCCCGTAGGCCCGGTACGCTGCGATGATCCCGTGGGTCGTTGTGGTCTTCCCTGTCCCGGGGCCGCCGGTCAGCACCATGACCTTAGCCGTGGCCGCCCGGCGGATCGCGTCCGCCTGAATCTCGTCATATTCCATGCCGGTCTTTGCCTGAACCGCGCCCACATCTACGGAAAGCGTTTCGTTTCCCGTATGCCTGCGCGCTTCCATGAGCCTTGTATAGAGCCTGTCCCCCGCGGGAGAGGCCGCCAGCTTTTTCAGCTTCCCGGCAACGCCTATCTCCGCATAGTAAAAAGGCGGCAGATAGATCGCCGCCAGCGCATTCCCCGCCTCGTCCGTGCGGACGATACCCTTCTCTAAGATCAGCTCCTGATTTTTGAGCATTTCGTCCATCGTCATAATTACCGTCTCGGGGGAAGCCTCCAAAAGCTCCGACGCCTTCTCGATCAGCTGCTCTTTCTCCGCATAGACGTGGCCGTCGTTCGACAGCTCCGAGAGCGTATACATCAGGCCGCTGCGCAGCCGCACATAGGATTCCTTATGAAATCCCAGCTTCATGGCGATCTGATCCGCCGTTTTAAATCCGATCCCCCAGATATCGTCCGCCAGCTTATAGGGATTTTCCTTCATTACGGCAATGCTGCCGCCTTCGTACTGCTTATAGATCTTCGCCGCATAGGAGGCGGACACCTGATGTTCCTGAAGAAAGAGCATGATATTTTTCACCTCTTTCTGTCTCTGCCACGACTCGGCGATCATCTGTACGCGCTTTTTGCCGATCCCTTCGATCTCGATCAAGAGCTCCACGTTGTCCTCTATCACGACAAAGGTATCCACGCCGAATCTCTGAACGATCTTTTTCGCATATTTCGGCCCCACGCCCTTGATCAGGCCGGAGCCTAAGTATTTCTCCATGCCGTATACGGTGGCCGGGAGCGTTTCCTCCCAGTTCTGCGCCGCAAACTGCCTCCCATATTTGGCGTCTACCTTCCATTCTCCCTCGACCAAGAGAACGGAGCCTACATTGGCGTCTATCAGATTGCCGATCACCGGCACCAGATCGCTGTGATCCTTTACCCGGCATTTCAGGACGCAGTAGCCGTTCTCCGGGTTCTGATAGGTGATCCTCTCGACCACGCAGCGGATCTTCTGCATACGAGCCGCCTCCACTTCCGTTTAATATGCGGCCGCTATGGCCGCCGGACTCTTCAAAACCGCAGCTTTCGCTCCACCTTTACCGGCGCTTTCACCGCTTTGGCAAAAATCTCCCCGTCGGAGGGCTTCCCTACGATACTGCCATAATGCGTCGGGATCGCGATCTGTGGCCCGATCGCGTTTACAAGCTCCGCCGCTTTTGGGGCGTCCATCGTATACGTGCCGCCGATGGGGATCATCGCGATATCACACCTGACCGCCTTTGCCTCTTTGGTGGCGTCCGTGTCCCCGGAAATGTAGATACGCTTCCCGCCCGCCTTCAGGATATAGCCTACCCAGCCTGCGCTTTTGGGGTGGAACGGTTTTAAGAGATTATACGCCGGTACGGTCTCAAGCGTGACCCCTTCCACTTCCCGGCAGCCGCCCGGCTCTACCGTCTCGATCCGTTTCACCACGTTCAAAACCTCCCGCGCCGTATCCTCCATCTTTTTGGGCACGATGAGCGTCGTATTTTTCCCCGCCGCCTTCGCGATGTCCTCCGGCGAAAAATGGTCGTAGTGGTCATGCGTGATCAGGATAAGATCCGCGTCATGCGGCTGCTGCGACAGGCGGAACGGATCGATATAGATCGTCCGCTCCCCGTCCCTGATCCGAATGCTGCTCTGCGTAAATACCTCGATAAACTCTGTCATATCGCTTCCTCCCATAGGTTTGTTTCATTGTGCCAAGTCTCTAGGACTTCCTCGTCTCCGTCCGAGCTTCCTTCGCTATCACGATCAGAGAAACAGCTCGTTTTCCTTGTGCCCGGAGCAGGCTTTTTTGATCGCCAGAGCCGCCACGGATACCATAGCTCCGTTGACCTTCCGCGCTTTCTGCGGGCAGACGGATACGCAGCGCATACAGGAAATGCACTTTTTCGGATTGGTCCGTTTGGGCGCTTTAGGGTCGATCGCGCGGACAGGACACCGCTTCGCGCAAAGGCCGCATTCCGTACAGGAAGGATCCGCCTTTGGCACAAGCCCGGCCCCGCCCGCCTTTTTGTACGGACGATTTCCGGGGATAGCCGGTTTGCTCAGATCGCCGCGCCGGAGCTTCTCATCAATCTTTCTGCCAAAGTCCGCAAGCTGGCCGCAGTCCGCGCGGTCGGGCCGCCCCGCGGCGTACCGGCGCATGATTGAGTACTCCGCAACGGCAGAGACCGCGGCAATGATCTGAAAACCGCATTTTTCCGCGGTATCCTCCATCTGGATCAGGGTATCCTCATAAGCGCGGTTCCCATATACGGCTGCAAGGATGCACCTTGCGCCGTTTCCCTTCACCCGGCTAAGTCTTTCGAGCGCGATCTGCGGGGCCAGCCCGCCAAACGACGGCATCGCGATCAATGCAACGTCCTCCGGCCAGAAAATCGTCTTTGCGTAATCGCCCTCCGCGTCGGAAAGGTCAACGAGCTCGGCAGACGGCCAATTCGCCGCAAGGGCCCTTGAAACCTTCTCCGTTCCTCCCGTGGGGCTGAAGATGATCTGAACATATTTCATGTATCCGTTCCTCCTATGGTATAGATTCAAAACTCGCCTGCGAATCTTGACGAAAGATTCGGGTCTGCTTTCGCAGACATCTTCATCATTTTTCCTCCCGAATATGCAGCGAACATTGAAAGCTTTCCATGCACTCTGAAATAAGTCCAATCTGTTCGTCGCTCATATTGTGGCAGCAGAACTTCAATATTTGGTGCTCCCTTTTTGAATCCACATCCCGTCCATATTCCAAGATCCAAAAGTGCGTATCCATCCAATCTTCTGTCTGCTCAAGACAGTCAAACCGCCAGTGCTTATTATCGCTTAGAGACTCATTTTGCTGCCAGCCGATGAACAGGTCTTTGATCTTCTGGAGGATTTCGTCAAGCGGAAGCGCCTGCAGCGCTTTCAGCTTCCCTTTTCCCAAACGATATTTTTCAAATACTTCCCGATCGTCCATGACGACGCCCGGTTTATACTGCCAAAAGACAAGATCGACGTCACGGACAAAAGGGTATTCCCCGTGGAGCATGAAATAGGCCGTTTCCTCCAATGTATTGTGGCTCCAGTATTCGCAGCACTGAGTCTGCAGATCCTCCGCGCTCCAATCAATACCCGTCAGTTTTTGCATTTTTTCCGTCTGCTTTTTGGTAGGTAAGTCATAGGAATCTGAAATCCGTTCTATCAGTTTTTTGACTTGTTCAAAATTTTTATCCATTGCTTTTATCCTCTCTTCCAGCGCCGTTTGTTTTACGGATATTGTACCATCTCGACTGCCGTCTCGATGGAGATACTCGTCAAATGCCGATTGCCGCAAGCACCATCGGCATTTTCCTCGTTATTGTACCACATTTGCGCCTATTTTCCTACCGGGCTCTCATATTTCCGTTTCTATATGCTCTCACGCCGTCCCTCTATTTGATTTTAATTGATATCATCAATTATGCCAGTTTCCTTCACTGTCTGCTCTGTCATTAACGCATAACACAAAAGCGCATAGACGTTACTCTATACGCTTCGATATTGTGTTTTGGTTAAAATTTCTATTAAAATTTCTGCGCCTGCTGCTGCCAATATGCCACAATCTTATCAATCATCTTTATGCAATCCTGCTGCGCGGCAGCCTCATGATACGGCTGCATTTCGCTGTATGTATGCCCGCAGGGCTCCGTCTCGCCCTCTTCAAAGCCGCCGCATACTCCAAGAAGCCATTTCCCCAACAACCCCGTTTTAAATTTAAAGATATAATATGTCATTTCTCTGTATTCAAATTGTCCTGCGCACTCCATTTTACTTGGCGCTTTCCCCAATTCCTGCGGATCGGATAACCACTCGCGCATATTTGCTTCGGCTGCATTCTGTTGTTGACTCATTGTTTTCCCCTTTCCATATCTTTAAAAACTATATAAATGAAGTATCTCATCTAACGCAGTTATATTGTACTCCAAAATACCCCTATTTGCAACCAAAAGCTCGATTTTTCGCCAGTCAGATCCAAACGGCGTCAGCCTGCCGCCCTAAGAAATCCAAAAGCTGCTTATACTTCGCATAGAGCGGCAGATTGCCCAGTTCATACTGCCGCCGCATATCGTACCGCAAAACGCCGAGCCCGTCCAGAGCGTCCGCACCGCTTGGATCGACGTTTGCCGCGTCCACCATGCGCTCCGCCGTCACGCTTCCCTCCGTATCCCATGCCTTTACTTTATAAACCGGATGGGCATATTCAGCTATTTTTCCTGCCCTGCATATCGTTTTCAATCAGACGGATAATTTTGTCATTCATGCTTTCCCTGCTCTGTCTGCTTTCCTCATTCTGTGGTAGATGTTGGTTTGTCCAACTGGCTCATTCTTGTGGAATTAGCTCAGGTACGCCCGAACACTCCAATTTAGGCATGGAATCTAATTTATTTAAATATACAAAAATGGTCTGGAAGTCACCCAACATTCCCGAATCAGGCTTTCTTGTACATAATGTGATATGATAATATCCCGGATCTATGGGGACGATCTGTTCCTCTGGGATCTCCGGATCCCAATCTGACAACCAAAACAGATCAATCACATATAATTTATCATCTTGAATATCAATGCCCAGACGAATCGATACCGGATATTCTGCTAACAATTCTTCTTTCGGGTAGCCTTCTCTGAATTTAAGTATAAAATCCCCACCGGTTCCCGTACAAAAGCCCACTACATCTCCCTTTTTAATGTGCTTAGCCACATCTTCCGGTTTTTGATATTCTTCTTCAAAGAAGTCATAACCCTTTGGAATATTCTTGTTCGTTTCCGGTGAGTAAAATACGATACCCATCCCATCTAGCGCTAAGTCCATGTCTTTTTCTTTAAAAATCATATTTTAATCTTCTCCTTTTCAACTACCGATTTTTTCGTTCCTATTCTACCACAATCACACCTATTTTCCAACTAGATTTTCATTAACTTTCTCCTGCGGCATTCGCTCGTCCTCCAGTTTCTCTATCATAGAGCGCAGCCTTTCCAGTGTTTCATCTGCGATGCGCCTGACTTCTTCCTCGGTATGGGTATAGTAAAAGGACGGTGGGAACAGTCCGAAACAGTTGCCGCCTGCGGCTATCCTGCCTGCTGTAAATCAATCCCCGCCAGTTTTGCAAAGTGCGCTTTCTTGTCTGACAGTTCCATTTCGATCCGTACTCGAGCCAATCGCCTCCCCGCCCGCCTCGGCCGCTTTATTTTTTACGTTTATGTACCTTCCCTCATAATATCCCGCCGATATTCCATTGATCCCCATCTTAAAACCTCCGTTTCGTTAAATTTCCTCAAACATACCGCCGCTGTATGTACTGACCGCGCGCTCATAAATTGCCGCCGCCAACATTTGCGGCTGACCGATGAAGTGGTAATTTACCATGTCAAAGCCGCTGTTTTGAAATGTATTTGCCATAAGCATTTTGCGATATTGCCATTCCGCAAGCTCTCTGCGTTTCTCTGCCGCTTCCGCGGCAAACTCCTGATACTTCTTTCGTCTTGCCCGCTTCGCTTCCTGCTCCTCTCTAATCTTCGCTTCAATCTTTGCTTTCACTTCTGGTTTCAAATCCGCACTAACGATACGATGGACTACGCCTCTTGAATCTATGTAGCAGGCTTCCGCCTGTATCTCAAAACCTTTTGCCGAAAACTCTGCTTGATGGGCGGGAAAAGAATCAAAATAATTTTGTATTTCCCGTTCATATTTTGACGCCATTTCTGGATCGTTTATCATTTTTTCCATAATATTGGGAGCGATCATAACATTATTGACGCCTGCCATGCTTGCGCCAAAATTATCAATGCTCCTCTGATCTGTACCAATGTCTTTTACCATCACATTTGCTCTATACCGCTGTTTCAGATACTCTACATATTGTTCCGTCCGATCTGCGGAACTGCCCTCCGCCGTCTGCTTTATGGTATCCGTAAAGCTGGTCTTTTCCGCCGCATTGTTTTTCTGCGCCTTATTTGCATATGGATACGCCGCCCATGTGTTGTTTATATTTCCAATATCCATCTTTTCCGCTCCTTCCGCCTGTAAATAGTTCCGATACTTTTTTTATTTCCTAAGACTTTCCTAGTTCCCGATATCTTCTTGCTTCCTGATACTTTCTTGTTTTCCAATACCTTCCTATTTTCCGACGGCTCCGCTGTCAATCAGAGCCGTTGCGCGCCGCCGCTCTGCGGCAACGCTTTTTGCTCCCTTATAAAATCCAAGCATTTCATTGTCCAGATATCCCTCCCGATCGTTTTCCTCTTTCAATCAGATTCTTTCATAGCCGCCGATACTGTCAAAAATATCCTGCCACACAGAAAATTTCTGCATATCTTCCATACTCAACCGATGATTTTGAAGGTATTTATAAAGCGCCTTATATGTATTTTCCGAAAAGAATACGCTCCAATCATTCTTATCATCAGAATTGTCATGATAGGATATTCCGTCATATCCCATTTGCACAATCCCCTGCTTCGTTCTTTGCGCCAGCCCTTTGATTTCCAGATCCGCCCAAATACGGGCGGCGTTCTCATCATGCACAAGGTTCGGATATTTGCTGAAATAGGTCTGAGCCAATGCCTCATATTCCGCCACATCCGCTTCACTTTGCAAAAGCGTCTTTCCGCCGCGTCCTTCCTCGCCGTCTCGAATCAGGAATTGAATGCCCGTCCCTGCGTGGGTATGTAAGGTAAATCCCTGCAGAGGTTCCGTTTCCAGTTCCTCTTTTTCCATAACCTTCTGCAAAGCATCCTTCAACTCTCCGTCCAACACAGCCACATCATAGCTCATCGTCCCATGCTCGGAAATCAAAAACTGCTTGCCTGTGGCAAAGTCCTGCCTGACCTTTATGTCGGAATAATCAAACACCCCTATCCGCTCTCCCTGTCTGTTATAAACAGTAAGGCAGCCCGACTCGTTATCCGGTACGATTTTATAGTTTTCTGACTGGTATGATTCATACACGGTCTTCAGACAGTTTTCTCCCCGTGCGGATAACATTCCGCAGGCAGCCAGCGCTGGTCTGCCATTGTTTATCCGTATCCCGGCCTTGTATGGGATATTCTCTTCCCCTTCCTTATCTGCAGATTTTGCCATGCGTTTTACAAATTCATTTCCTACGGTATCTTTCTTACTTGCTTTAGCCCTATATACCGACATAGCGCCCGCCGATATTCCATTGATCCCCATCTTAAAACCTCCGTTCCTTTAAATTCCCTCAAACATACCGCCGCTGTATGTACTGACCGCGCGCTCATAAATTGCCGCCGCCAACATCTGCGGCTGACCGATGAAGTGGTAATTTACCATGTCAAAGCCGCTGTTTTGAAGTGTATTTGCCATAAGCATTTTGCGATATTGCAGCTCTACAAGCTCTCTGCGCTTCTCTGCCGCCTCCGCGGCAAGCGCCCGATACCTTTGGTGTCTTCCAAGCTTTGCTTCCTGCTCCGCCTTGATCTTGGCTCTGGTTTCCGGCGTATCATTATCGCAGCCGCCGATATATGTCACGCTCCCATCCTCATGGATCACGACCCCGCCGGGCGTATAATTCAATCCCATTGCCGCGAACTGCGTTTTTAGTCTGGGAATTGCATTAAAAAAATCGTCTATTTTCCTTTCGTAGTAAGCCGCTTTCTCTGGATCATTCGCCATCTCCTCCACAATATTCGGAGCGATGATAACATCATTTCCGCTCATGCCTTTTCCGACCCGGTCAAGACTTTTTTGGTCTTTTCCAACGCTTTCATACCGCACATTTCCATACTTTTGTTTCAGATAGTCCTTGTACGCTTCCGTCCGATCTGCGGAACCGCTCTCCGCCGTCTGCTTTATGGTATCCGCAAAGCTGGTCTTTTCCGCCGCATTGTTTCTCTGCGCCTTATTTGCATATGGATATGCCGCCCATGTGTTGTTTATATTTCCAATATCCATCTTTTCCGCTCCTTCCGCCTGTAAATAGTTTCCGATACTTTTTGTTTCTCTGCAGCTCCTCTGGTAATCAGAACCGCTACGCGCCGCCGCAGTTTGACAGCGCTTTTGCCCCATGCTAAGTCCGCGCTTCAAGACTCTCTTGCGAATCTTGACGCAAAATTTGAGTCTGCCTTCGCAGACATCTTCTAATCCGAATTTCTGCGCATCCCTCGCGGAGCGTATATCAGGTGGGAATTGGGGAGCCATCTCCCATCTGATATATTGCTTTTTATAAGTTTTTATAAAATATTCCCAAGCACACCACTGCCGTATGCGCCGACCGCACCTTTATAAGCCGCTGCCGCCGCCGACATCTGCGGCAGGCCGATGAAATGATAATTTACCATGTCAAAGCCGCTGTTTTGAAGTGTATTTGTCATAAGCATTTTGTGATATTGCCATTCTGCAAGCTCTCTGCGTTTCTCTGCCGCCTCTGAGGCAAGCTCTTGATACTTCTTTCGTCTTGCCCGCTTCGCTTCCTGCTCCTCTCTAATCTTCGCTTCAATCTTTGCCCGCACCTCCGGTTTTAAATCACCGGTAATGTATTTGTGTACCACACCATTCTCATCAATCCCCACTGCATAAGAATATATCTCATGTCCCATCATAGACAGCGCCGCCTGATGTTTCGGGAAATCAGCAAGCGCTTTTTGAATCTTCTGCTCATAATAGGCTGCCTTTTCCGGGTCGTTCGCCATCTTCTCTAAAATATTCGGGGCGATTGCAACATTATGAAATCCCGCTATGCTTGCGCCGAAGCTATCAACGCTTCGTTGGTCGCTGCCGATATTTTTCACCATCACATTTGCGCCATACCGCTGTTTCAAATATTCTACATACTGCGCCGACCGCTCTGACGTACCGCTCTCTGCGGTCAATTTCGCAGTATCCGCAAAACCGGTCTTTCCCGCCGCATTGTTTTTCTGCGCTTTATTCGCATATGCATATGCCGCCCATGTATTGTTTACATTTCCAATATCCATTTTTTCTGCTCCTTCCGCCTGTAAATAGTTTTCAATACTTTTCTGTTTTTGATACTTTCTGGATCTATACTAAATAAGTAGACACAATCATGCACTACCTGTTACAATAAATCAGACACCAAAAAGGAGGTGCCACATGGTAACAAACAACTACACAAAATATGATGAGGATTTCAAAAAAAGCCTCGTCTCACTCCACCAGAATGGCAAGACCCAAGCACAACTCTGCAAAGAGTATGGCGTTTCCCAGTCCGCCCTCGGCAAATGGGTCAAGCAGTATTCCTATGGGCTTTAGCAGATAATCAAACGGCTGCGTCTCAAAAAACTGGAACACCATTTCTTTCAAAACCGTGATAAAGATCAAAAATCCTTTGTAGCCTCTTCTCTTTATTTCTCTCGCCGTTTCTATTCCATTAAGCCGTTTCATCTGGATATCAAGAAATAGGATATCTATATCCTGATCGCTGCCTAATAATTTCTCCCCGCTCACAACAAGAATGCCCCTCTTAAATGTCAGATAAACGCTGTGAAATGCTTTTTAAGATAGGTATCGCTGCAAAATTTCCGCTGTCTTTCCGGTTAAAGCATCGAGCGCTGTTTCTGCTTCACGGATTTTTTCTTCTATTTCTTCTATTTGAGCAATCGCTTCGTCCTGTGTGGCTCTATCAGGGACAGTAAATGATATCCCCTGAACCCGGTCGATGGATGCGCGATACGACCGGGAAAATCCCATCTTTTTTCCCTCCGCTTCGAGGATATGAACCATATAGCGAGGGTTCACTTCGGGTGTCTTACACCGCAGCACACCGCAATGATCTGTAGGATAAAACTCTGAATCCGTCGGGATATAGCTTGTCATCCAGTCTCCGTCAATGCCCCAGAGAACAGAGGGCACAGAAAAATCGGTAATCAGAAGCTCATCGATATATCCGAATGGTTCTATAACATTGGCGCTGTATACCGGAACAGTTCCATCAGGTATCAGCTGCTTATTGAGAACGCGCTTTCCAATGGATATATCAAATCTATCGGGATCAGCGAGGCTCAGTCTGTACCCCCCCCGGTCGGCAACGTCTAACTTAGCAAACAAATCTTTAATTTTCTGCGTATAGTCTTCAATGGACATGCGGGTCGTTTCGTATTCGGCGTCAATTTTTGCACATTCATCAACAATCTGCCGTTGAACAAAGATAGGCGGGACAGGGATCTTCACTTCTTCCCGCAGATAT
This sequence comes from uncultured Lachnospiraceae bacterium, assembly GCA_947626715.1. GTDB lineage: Bacteria > Bacillota > Clostridia > Lachnospirales > Lachnospiraceae > VSOB01. Next base: position 14,613 of record CANQTG010000021.1, read on the forward strand.
GCCGAATTTAAGCTCTTCCCAAAGGCTTTATTGCCAACTCTTTCAAGATTAATCAATTTTCCTTTGAAAAGATAATAAAGATACTTGTCAAGTATTTCACCGCGGTCTAACGGAATAAGCGCGGCAATCGCTTCATTCGTATACAAATCCGTCCCAGCGATTGCTGTTTTTCCAATGCTAAGCTTAAAGCTCAACAATGTTGTGCCTGCCGGTATCCGTTTTACATTTGAGGCAGCGACTGCCTCATCGGTTATTTTTTCTTTTGTATCAGTTATTGTCTGTCCCTGCATTTCAGCTATAGATACCCACAAATTTTTACCGGTGAAATACTCTGGATTCCTTCGCGACGGTGTGCCGCCTATCGTAACATCGCAAATGCGGCCAAGAGCGAGCAACGGATATTTGCTGGTCAATTCGACTACGTTTTCAATATGTAACCGTATCGCCTTATTAAATCTGACGCGTGAAAAATCGAGCATATCTTTCGTGCTGACAACAGACCCCCATGCCTTCTGTTCCTCAGTAAAAGACGGTATCGCCCCATAAAACGACTGCCTTATCGCATTTGCAAGAGTGCCCTCCGCCATACGATCGGAATCATCGTACATCTTTCCGCCGGGCGTGATTATCTGGATCCCTTCATTGCCTTTACGGGTAGACCAGTCATATCCGAGGAAATCTTTTCGCGCCTTGTTACCTGACGGAGCCGTTATGATAACCGTTGTCTGGCGATATACTAAGGAAAAATAAAACACTTTCTCCTTCTCGATAGAGCGGACATAATCATAGAATCTCTCAAGATACGCAGCGGCCTGCTCATCAGCGTTCTTATTTTTATATGCTCTTGTTTTTTTCAGGTTTTTGGCAGCCGCAGAATCCGCAAATGCGCCAACATACATTTTGAAATAATCAATACCGTCCAGTTCGTCCAGAGAATAGCATTGATTCAGGAACGCTCCGTATACGTCCTCGTCAAGCCCGATCTGCGCAATATACGCTTCGAGTATTTCCTTATCTTTCCATTCCTCAAGCCCGGCGCCGCTGAAGACAGCGTCTACGGAATCGGAAGATAAGTCGATCCGCTTTGGCGGCTCGTCGAATTTTTCAAGGAACATAACCACTGTATTCGTTCCGGTCGCTCCAAATGTTTTAGAGCCAAAAGCAACGATTGCGCGGATATAAAAATTCTGCAAAAGCAGCTCACGCGCTCCGGTATAACTGGCACTGTCGTTTGAAAGTATAGAACTCGGCAGAATCACTGCGGCGATACCCCGCGGCTTTAAAAGCTGCCCGATACGTTCTACAAACAGCGTTTCTATCTCTCCGCCGTTCAATCCAATGCGGTCAAGAAGCTTAAAACTGTTATTTTTCAACTGCAAATGCTGTTTGAAATCCTTAACAGAATAGGGCGGATTCGCAACAAGAATATCAAATGAGCCGTTATCAATACCTTTATCAGGAGCATTTTCCAAACCGTCGCCGAAGATAATGTTTCCTTCGCCAGCGCCGTTCATAAACAGAGATATTTTCGCTACACGTGCGAGGCGGTAGTCTTTTTCAATCCCGTAAATATGATCTTTGACCCATGCGTTATTACCATCTGATTGCACAAAATAATTGACAGCTTCAACAGCTTCCGTTAAAAAATGTCCCGCGCCGCACGCATAATCTATCACTTTTGGGTATACTGTGCCTCTTTCAGATTTCACCATACGGTCTACAGGCAGACTGTCCCAGATAAAACGGGTAATCGGCATCGGTGTAAAAAATTGTCCCTCATTCTGCTTAAAGCCTTTATTCAAAAGCTGTTCAAATAAATCACCGAGGAACTGATTCTTTGATGGGTAAACGATCCTATACTCTTCAAAAAGCTGTACCATTTCAACGAGTATCTTTCCGTTTTGATAGAACAATTCCTCATTATGGACATCTTTAAATGCAAAATCGTTGTTGGAATAAAACTTCAAAATACGGATCGTATTCTGTAAATCCTCTATCGCTTTTTTCCTTTTTGATCCCGTATAGGTCGAAAACAGCCGCTCCGGATAATCGGCAGACACATAGTATATCTTTTCACGCATGAATGTCTCCATGCCGTCCCGATGTAAACGCTGGAGACGATCCTGTAAAGTTTCGTATTTATCCGTTCCCTGCTTATACTGAAATTCAACCTCGTCCTCCTCGCCCTTCGTGCTTTCGTCAACAAGTTTGCATATGAATAGGGCGATCAGGCGGTTAAAAGCGTTTTCCTTATCGCTTACATTATTATGACGCAGGATTTCCTCAAATCTGTTGATAATTTTATTATCCGATGTAAAATCGTGCAGCTTCTTTTTTAATCGCGGTGGAACACCGATTTTATACGCAACGGAATCTTCAGAGAAAACCAGATCGTCATGAATTTGACTGGCATAGGTTTCCTTCCACACCTCATGTTTCTCCGGCGCAGTATATGTATCACGGTAGAGCTTAATGGATTTATCTTTCCCGGCAAGAAGGATAATATTTGCGTCATCCGAACAGTTAATGGTCGGCGCCTTATATGTAACGATGCCATCCTTAAAATCCGATGCATACAAAACAAGCCATTTACACGATTGCTCCTGCTGCCAATATGAAAATAACTGCGCACCGTCATTTTTTGTGTCTCTCAACGCTTTACCAAACTCCCTGCCCCAAGTTTTGCATTCAACGATAAAAAGCAAGGAACCTTCCGCATCCGTTACGCAGATATCGGCGCGTCCGCCTTTTGCATCATGCCCAAAATGCCATTCCCTCTCCAATTCGATATGCTCTGGACGATAGCCCTTTTCAAGAAGGCGGTTTACGCATTCAAAAACAACAAAATTCTCAGAAGCATCGAATCCGTCATTTCGTTCCCTTCCCTTTATAGCATCGGGATAATAAAGTTTCTTTTTTGAATTTGAAAAATCCACACTCATGGACGTTCCAAAATGCGGGAACTTTTTCTCGTATCGTTCCCCACTGTTTACAAAGCCCAATGAGAGCAGTACGTTTCTGAAATTAGATTCCGTGATCATCTTTTTCTCCTTATAACGCTTGTCAGCTATATCCGATGGGAAGAGACTTACGCCTCTATAGGCGATGAGTAACAAATCTGTGTCAACGGCGGAATTCTAGCCCCATCTGATATACGCGCCGTGAGGGATGCGCGAAGCGGCGTTCCCTTTCCTATCGCATTTTCATTAGATTTCTTTCTCCCTGCTTTTTCTATAATATCGGCAGTATCGAATCCAAAGCAGCCCAGCCCCTCCACACCCTATTTATTGGCAATACATTAGAATCCGCCTTCTCCATTTAAATGAGCTTCGCCAATCATCAATACTTTCCTCCGCCAGTCCATCTATGAACTCATCAAAACTTTCCGCCAGATAACAAAAGCAGCTCGTGGTTATCTTACCCAAATCTATCCAGACGATATACACCTTCCCAGTCTTTACCTTGACACAGATTGGATTTCCGCCATAATCATTTGTAAAGGGCAGATAATCGAACATCCTCTCTGATATCCCCTTAAAAATAAATGCTTTTCTTCAACTGATGTTAGCTCATTATATTTCTATTTGATTGGCGCAAAGATTTGGACTCCGATTTCTGCCTCCACTATATCTGCTTTTGTTAAATCTTTGCTTGTATTACTAAAATCAGATATCATACTATCAGTATCTCCGTTCTAATCGTTAATAGAATACCACAGTCACGCGCATTTTCCTATCACATTTTCATTAAATGTGGCATACCGATAGTTCCTTGGGCTGGAAATGATGGACAAAATCCCCCACTTCTCAACCTTTGGGAAAAACTACACTCGCAGATTTCCGGATACGGATCTCTTTAAACAGATTTTTTCCCGCATCCTGCGGGAGTGTTATAAATGGAGACTGATAAACCTCGGTGAGGTTTTTGTGGATACCACTCATGTAAAAACAAGGGCAAACAATAAGAAGAAAAACATTGCCCGTGAGGAAGTATTGTCAGAAGTGCTTTGTCTACAGTCTGAGGGGAGGGTTCCCCCATCCCCTACGAAAATTAATAATACAGGAAAGAGTATATATTACCCTATTTTCTCCTACCCCATTGAAAAAAATTTGCTCCAATAGACTATAAGAAAGCTACGACCACAATAGCGCCAAAAACCAAAAGCGCGCCGATTATCTTCGGCAATGCGGAATCTTTCACCTCGACAGTTTTCCGCGTATTCCTGCCATGCAGGGCAAACGTAATACCAGCTCCAACTAATCCAAGCACTACAGCATAAACACCGATTTTCTGTCCCAGCGAAAACCCACTGGAACCATAGTTATCGACCATTTTTGTCACCCCAGCCAACGCTCCCGATGCTCCGTCCGCACTCAGCATTTCCTTCACATCAAGCGTTTCCGTCAATAAGGCTCCATGGAATTTCGACGCAGTTCCCATTATTGTTTCCATTAACATTTTTTACATCCTTCCTTCCTACGATATAATATTTACCTTTCCTGTGGTTTGCTAAGGTGCCAGATTATAGATCAGGGCCACGATCTCCCCGACCCCAAACACAGCAATCCCGACCACAAATATCCTGATGATCTTATCTTTTGACTCCCCAAGCTTCTTTGGATTATTTGCCGCCCATATAAGCCCTGCCGCAGACAATACAAGAGCAATCGCAAGGGAATATACGGCAGCCTTTTGAACCACGTGATAAATGGCTGGGAGATCATTGACCGCATTCTCAAGCTCTGTCCACGGGGAAGATGTATCGCTCTTAAAGGCGTCATAACCTGAGAGTAAGATTCCACGCATTTATAATTCGCCTCCTCGTCACGCCATTTTGGAAGAAAAACATACCTCACCCTCGCCATCTTCCCCATCTTCCCCGTCTTCCCCGTCTTTCCCGTCTTTCCCGTCTTTTCCCGCGCTCCCCGCACTTCCCGCAGCGCCTGTATCACCTTTCTCACCCTTTAATTCCATTGTATTTATAGTAGTGTAGACAAGCGACTGGATCTCACTTTCGGAAAGGCCATTATTCCCCAGCTGGCTTACTACCTCACGGACAATCGACTCTTTCTGTGAGTCTGTGATCACCGCATTTGAGCCTTCAATAGAAGAAGACAGTTCTTTAGAGATCTCATCTGTCAGCTTTTGCAGCTGCTCATCTGACACACCGTCTGCATCTCCTTCATTCATAACGATCGTGCCATCCTGTATCCCGTCTTTGAGCTGCTCATAGATGGAACTGCGAATCAGCTCCATCGTCTGGGCATCAGAACTTATGCTGCTTTTTGAAGCCTCTCCCGCGCTTTTACTGCTTTCATTTGTATCAGGGCCGTCATTAGAGACATTCTTAACGCCCCAGCTTACAGAATCCGTCGCTAAAGGTTCTGCGGCCGCCTTTTCTGAGACCAGAGCATCTAACCGGCTTTTTCTGGAATACAGGCCGGCTAAAACCACTGCCAGAGCCACAATGGTAATGGCAGTAATAATCATGACAACTTTAAAAAGGCCTTTCTTCTTCCCGCTCTCGTCCCCGTCTTCCACAAGATTGTCAAACGTAAGCTCCCCGATCTCATACTCCTCATTAAGGTTTTTATAATCGCCCATCACTTGCCACTCCCTTCTTTATTACTCTCTTCCTCATTTTCCCCCGGCACATTATCCTGCTGGGTATCCCCAGAGGAGGCAGGTACTTCTGATTCCCCTTCAGATGAATCCTTTATTTCGTTCGCCTCTGCCCCATCCGTTTCATTTTGGGAAACCTCTTTTTCTGTATTTGACGATACAGGCATTTCTGATTCTTTTTCGGGAGGGGCCTGCGTTTCGTCTGCTTCCGTTCCATCAATCTCATCAGGGGGAACAGGTTCTGTTATGGCAGGCTCTTTTTCAAATGATTGATCGTCATATTCATCAGAAGCGACCGTATTTTTTGAACCGGAGCTGCCAGAAGTACCGCTCTTATCCTCTTCACTGGCGCTCTCATCTTTGCCAGAATCCGTCCCCGTATACCACGTTTCTTCGTTTTCTTCGGTAACTGTGGGGTCATCCTGACTGTCCGGCATGATTTGGTCAACCAATTCCGTGCTCATCCACTCTCGGATCTCATCAGCCCCCAGATTAGACAGCAATTCCATATCTCCAAGCCTTCCAGCTCGCTCTACACAATCGCAGCTCATCATCCATAATTTCAATGTTATGCCTTCTGGCAGAACTGTCTGCGTGATCACATCATGATACTTTGCCCACGGAAGTTCTGCGTAAGTCTGATAGTCATAAACCTCCCCCTCGCCTTCAACGGGCTAAGTCTTATGATCAGTATGTATCCACAACCCACTTAAAGACTGCATAAGGCATACTTCGCCCTTCCAAGATTACATAAACTCACGCAGCTGCTCACCTTACAGCTAGCTTCTATTTTTATAGTATTGAAGCAGCTATATAATATTCAATACCTTTTTTTTATTTTTCCAAAAAAAAGATATCCGCACCAAAGGCACGGATATCCTGATTACTTATGTAAAGACTTTACTTCCTCCCGCCATTGTTCAAAATGCGCTTCAAAATAAAAAAGCGCCCACGGAAAGTCTGCAAGAAAACCAGCGTCTCCGCCGCACAGTCCACCGGCCCCCATATCAGGAGCCCATCATCAGACATCATTCTGTAAATGCCCTCTTCCTCTGGCACGCAGTTTACAAGCATCTCTTTTGCCTTCACCATCTGTTCAGTAAGATCGTTTCGAGGTGCCATGCCTAACAATTCATCGAACTCACCGACAAGCGGCTGATAGAAAACGAAAAATTCCTTGCTTTCATCTTCCACAAATATAGAGAGCAGGTCCGGTAAAATATAACGGTAACACCACTCTGGAAGTTTTGAAAACCCCAGATTCTTTTTTATAAGGACAAGCCAGATTTCCGTACCGGATGACTCCTCATTCTCTTTCCCATATACGATCGCATCAAATACAGCAAGAACATCTCTTTGGAATCACCCCGTATTTTTCGCAATTACAGCTTATTGAATTTGTATATACAAATGCTCAAAAATACGAAAAAGACAACCTGCTGATTTTTATAGAAATGGGTTTTTCGGTTTGCTGTCTTTTTTCATAATTTGATATTTTTGAAAAAATTTTATTAAAAATATCTCACTAAATACACTATATTTACCGTATGTTCCTTTTCAACAATACAGTTCCTCCAAATTTATCCATACCACATCTTTGCACCTCCTTGCAACGCAAAGACACACCTCAATGGAGGGGAGATGGAAAGTCTAGAAAAATTACGATTCTTCAGCTAACAGATTTTCAAGTTCACATCTAAATCTGTCTTGACCATCCAAAACGCTTCCGTCTTTTAAATGTTGAAAGAAAATATCATAGCTATTTGGAGACAAGAAATGAAATATATATTTTTCGTTTTTGCCCTCGTTTTCCATTCTTGAATTCAATTCGTTAAAATGTTGAATAGCATACCTATACTTAGCTTTGTTTTTCTCGCTGCAATCTCCGTCATCTTTAATTTCAATAACAAGATAATACTCTGTACTATTTTTATCAATCTTGATAAAAAAATCGGGGTTAAACTTCTCGTGATAATATTTACGGGATTTTGATATTCCTGAGCCATATTTACAACTATATTCGATCTCATAAAAATTTCTGTCACGCGATTTAATCCAAGCCGATAATATATCAGCATTTTCCTTTTTACAAAGCAATTCAACAAACTTTCTTTCCGGTTTTGATGCTGTTAATACAGTTGTAACCGGTGTTTTGAACTGATAATAATCAATTTCTTTGGAAGATGACTTTGGCAGAGATTCATCTTCTAACACTTCTTCAATGAGGTTTTTTTGTTCCTCATCCGTTATTTCTGACCTCCAATTGTTTGTGATAAAAACTGTATGGTCTTGACGGAGCATAGATACACTTACTGACTGCTTTGCCAGACTTGATGAATTAATTTCATAAATGTCATTTGGTATGGATTTTGATGAAACTGATTTTTTGTTTTTTCTCAATAGAGGAGTGAAAGCGGATAATATTTTGTGGACATTGGCTTCAATAATCTCGTCACCATTATTGCCGCGCTTCTTCATGGAAACCTCTACAATTCTTTTTATGATGTCTCTGGGCGGCAAAGAATTTTGCGTGTATTCATCTTCTCCAAGTTTAAGTGTTTTTCCTTCCCACTCACGTTGCTCAAATTCCTCGAAGAGTTTATCTACAACTTCATCTATTGTCCAAGTAATATTTCGAATGGCATAATTTCGTTCTCTTGAATTGCCGCCAAAAACATTTTCGTATATTGTACCTTGTTCAACTTCCACAGATTGCGATTCAAGTGCAATTCCTTCTGTCAATAGTCGAGAAAAATCTACCGTCTCAGATTTACTAACTTTTTCAATCTCTGTTTGCTCAATAGAATAATTAATATTTTTCACAGAAAAATGGTATTTGTTTCTTTCTCCTGAAATTAAAACAACACTGTTTATTCTTTTTTCAATTTCAAGGACTTCATCAACAAGTCTTTTGATTTTGCTACTCCAGGCCTTGTGATTGAAAACAACGACTTTGGGTTGAGGCACCTTATATTCATCCGGCATTCTTAAACCTCTTCCAAGAACCTGAGCAATGAGTAACTTCGAATTAAACGCTCTATCTTCCCAAGGAACAATTTGAAATACATTTTTAACATCCCAGCCTTCTGTAAGCATGGATACAGAAATAATCCATTCGGTAGGCTCGGTTTTGTCATCAATAAATTTAAGCTTTGCCACATTTGATTTATGCTCTCTTGACGAGGAGACAATAAGGATTTTTGATTTAATGCTGTCTTCGCATTTACTTTCATGCATAACCAAAAAATCCACAAAATCGTTATATAAAGTTTTAGCATGACTGATATCTTTGGTAACAAGTATAGAAAGCGGTTTTACCAATGGATATTTTTCTGTATTGTCTCGATGGTTTTGGTATATTTTTTGGAATCGTTCATAATTACTACGACTTTCGTCCTCTTTAACATAGTCAACATTTTTTATAATTCGATCTTCAATTGCTTGCCGCAATGAATATCTATATATAACATCCGGAAAGTATTCGTCATCAATATAGGCCGTGCCAGTGCAACCAAGCATATATTTGAAGTCATAGTTGCTATTCAATAGGAACTTTTTCCATTTTTTAATAGAATTATCGCTGGATTTATTAAATATATGATGTGACTCGTCATTTAGTACAAGAGTATCTTGCCCTTTCCCCAAAAAACTGTCTTCAATAGAAGAACCCGTGTTTTCATATACAGCATGAATATTCTCAACGCATAAATCACCTGTTTTAACGGTTTCATTTGCGCTTACAATGCTAGGGTTTTTAACGACTGCACTATCAGGGATAGTTGCTTTTAGTCCGGCATCACCACTTAATGCTTGAAATTTCAACGTTAATCCACTTTCTATAGTTAACGACGGGCAAAGTACAAGAACTCTTTTCACCAAACCAATTCCCAATGCAATCTGAGCTATACCATATAATACATATGATTTTCCCGTGCCGGTTGCAAGGTCTATATTTGCATACAATTTTCCCTTCATTTGCAGTGATTTGATAAAATCATCCAAAGAGGAGTACTTTTCTTTCAAACAAGGATTCAAAGAATAATTATATTCTGCCAAATCCTTTAATGAATTGTATTGTTGAGAAGCAAGATATATTATTGATACTTCTATTGCTTGCTTTTGATATGTACGGTCGCCGCAAAGCCTGTCAATGAATGATTTCCAGTCACCTAATTTCAAATTATTGGTATCATATGCTTTATTGACTTTTAATACTAATTCTGATTGTTTAAATGTTTTAATCTCTTGCATATAATCGCCCTCCCCTAAATTACGAAACATTCCGAAAAATCATTTCCGAAAATGTCGGTATATACAACCATCATTTTATTGCCAACAATAGTATCATCAAATGCTATAGAAAGGCACCCATTTTCTTCATGCAATTCATCTAAGAAAAAGGATTCTGACATAATAAATTCTTTCTCGTTATAATTCGTATCAACAAATATTGCAGATAACAACTCAAATCCTATCAATTCTTTTTCATCAGACAATTTTCTTGAACGAGGTTCTTCGGATGAAAACTCATTTATTGTTAATACAATAGTACCGTCATTTTTTGTAATACTACTTTTCACAATAGGTGTGCGATTAAAAGAAAATCCGATTGATTCATCCAGTGCATTGATATTGGATTTTGATCGTGGCTGACGGAATTTTTTGAAATCTGTTTGATGCAATTCTTTAATGATTTGGTAAGGTATTTTAAGGAAATAGTATCTGACATCGTTAATCTTTTCGTAATCGGTAATGAAATCAACACGGTGGGATGGCGCTACAACATAGATCCTTCCACCATTCATTCTATTCCCGATATGCCTACTTATATCAGAAATAAATGCATCGTCAATGTTTGAATCTTTATGAAGATTATAATTGAATATAACGACTGGATTGTCGTCTTTCTTACCGTCAAATTCATAACCACCTATTTTATGTGATTTCAATTCAATATCAAATAATCCTGATACAAATTCCTTGTATTTATTGAATTCCATATCAAGCGCTGTTTTTAAATCATACGAACCCAAGTTACAGGTAATAAAGCTGTTTGCGTTTTTGCCATATTTTCTGTTATTATGTATATTTCTGGATTCATGAATCATAATAATTCTTTTTTGCGTGGTGAAATAAGATAGTTTGCCAATATCACATACTATCCACTTTCTTCCTAGCTTTTCAGCGACAGCAGCCAGTGTTCCAGAACCGCAAAAGAAATCCATAACTATATCTCCTGGTTTTGATGCAGCATTCAGCAGAATTGAAAGAAGTTTTTCCGGCTTTTGCGTAGGATATCCAATTCGCTCTTTTGATGTTCCTTGAACAAACGGAATATTAAATATTTCTGTCGGCTTACCATCTTTCATATATGCTATTCTTTTACTGCCATCGCTATTATAATATACTTTATAACGTCTACCATCAGAATCCATTTTATCATATCGTTTTATAGCTTTTTCATCATAATTTATCATAGTGGCAGAACTATTAAAATAATATTCATTGGTTTTTGAATAAAACAAAATCACATCGTGCTTTTTGGGAAAGTTTTGATCCGTTGATGTAGGGCCAAAGTATTTCCATATTATTTCGTTTTGAAAGTGATTTTTTCCAAATATTTCATCTGCAATGATTTTGATATAATGAACCATTTTTTGGTCTAGATGCAAAAACATAACCCCGTCATCAGCTAATATTTGGTGTGCTAATATTATTCTCCTTCTAATAAATTCAATAAATTCTGCACCTATCTTTTTATCATTATACGCCTTTGCTCCATCTTTATTTTGAAATTCATCGGTTGTCGCAAATGGAGGATCAATGTATATTAGTTTAACCTTTCCTTTTACCTTATCTTTAATTATCGGATCTTCATTTTTGTATATTGTTTTAAGAAATTGCAGATTATCTCCGAATACAATCATATTTTTCCAATCATCATCAAATGTCGGATGCTCAGTTCCATTAAATACTTTTTCAATTTGCAAAGGTACAGGGAAAGAACCGTCTTCATCGGCTAACAAATCTTCTTTACGCATTTTGCCGGCGTATGCTAATTCGTATTCTTTATGTTCAGTGGGAAACAGCTTATACTTATAATCTTCGGGAATGGTTTCGCCTTTTTCTATTAAATCAATAATATAATCTTTTTCTGCCTTGTTTAGCATTTTTTGTTCCTCCAATAGCAATATTTCGTCTTACAATTAATATTTTATTATGAAGTGATGTCCCATAAGACGGACTCAATCCACTTATACAGTTAAAATATTTAAATAATCATCAAGCCGTTCATTTACGTACACAGCAATAAGCTCAATCATCTTATTTGCATTCTTATTTCGGTAATACTCATCAAATGCATCGTAATATTTTTTTCGATCTGTGAATTTCACATTTATCGGAGGATAGCCGTTACGAATGAGATCGAGGTTAAGAATAAGACGACCTGTTCTGCCATTGCCGTCGATGAATGGGTGGATACCTTCAAATTCAAGATGAAAGTGGGCAATACGCTCGATAACTCCCATTGTTGATTTACGTTCTTCGTTTACGGCGAGCAACTCGGTGATCTTCGGCTCTATAAGGTACGGCTGTACAGGCTCGGTATAAGCTCCCATAATATGTACGGGAATACGGCGAAACACGCCTTTGTCATCTGGACAATCAATCAATACCAAAGAATGGATTTGTTTTATTACGCTTTCTGATAAGGGAATATTATTGGTTGCAATATCCTGTATGAACAGAAAAGCGTCACGGTGTCCAATTGCTTCCATGTGATCCTTAAGTGGTTTTTGGTCAATAGTCATTCCTTCAAGTGCCATAGCTGTTTCTTTGAGTGTAAGTGTGTTGCCTTCAATAGCATTCGAGTTATAGGTAAATTCAACCATAAACTCTTCACGAAGTCGTTCTACTTCACCTTGAGTAAGCGGACGCATGGAAGAAAGCATTTCTTTTTTTCTTTCAATTTCTTCAAAAAAACTGGGGGTTTTATATCTGCCATCGCGAGGCTTTTCGGCATCAGAAGGAATCATATACAAATTACCGTTACGAATAACGCCGGGGATTTTTCCTTCAGCACACAAAATGCGTACGCGGCGGGCAGAAAGTTTCCATTTTTCTGCAGCTTTGGATACTTTTATATATTCCATTTGACTACCTCCCAAATACATTTATAATAATTAAAACATAAATTAGGAATAATATCAATCATATTTGTTAAAAATCTTTTTAATACTGTTCCTTTTTTGTAATTAAGGAATATTACAAAATGAGAAATCCGGACCAAACTGTTATAAGTAATGTTCTTTAGTCAGGATCTCCATTAATTTTAGCTTTATTTCAATATTGCCAAATCAAAATATGTGCAAAATTTGTAAGCTCACTGTATAAATGTACGTTTGTCTGCCTATACCTTTCAACGAAGCCTTGATAAAACGCTGACTTAAGCAAACAACCGTCCGGGAAGACCAACAATGGAACTCAAATCCGGAATCATAATTTATAATCTAATGCTCATAGATATATACCCCCTCTTGACCATAATAGCGAGAGTGTGTTTTTTATTCAGCTTTTCTTCCCGGCAAATAATATAACTTTCCATCTCTGGAAATGAGCTGAACGTCCTCAGAATACAATTCTGATGTATTCATCTGATGGACATTTTCATGTCCATTTTTTTGTTCTGTAATCATATTTGCTGTTCTCTTTTCCATTCCACGGAAGTTCAAATTATCATTAAACAGACCCGGGATGTAATGAATCGCTCTATCAAATCCCGCTCTTTTTCTGCGATTTTCTTCTATTTCAATACCTAATCTCTCTACAGCACAGCTATGCCAAGCTGTAAGTCGATCCTGTGTATCTGATACTTGTTTAGTGTATATAGGAAGTAACGCAATACATTGCTCTCTCGAAACTGCTCCGAGATGCAAGGTATATATTAAATCTGATATTTTATATAAAACATCAAGCAAATATTTTTGGTGCATAAACCAATTCTGAGCATTCACTAATGCGTTTTCATATTCTTCATAATCTAGACTGTTTTTCTTTGTAAAGCCAACCAGTGTAAGATTAGCCTGCCCAAGAAGCTGTGTACATTCTTCTTCCAAACTATCCAACTGTGAAATCTTTGATAAACGAAGCTCCTCATTCTCTAATATTTCAATCTGAAAGTCAGCAATTTTCTTCACATGCGCAACGAGCGAGAATACTCTACTTCGATATTCATTGTCCTGAAAATTTTGTATTTGAGAAATCCCATCACTGATTACGCTCAGTTCTGCATTGATTTGTGTCATATAATACTGACCAACCACCATAGACGCTACACCCATTGTAGCTGCTACTGTATTTGCGGCTATAGAGGTTCCTTTTTGAGCTTCAACAGCAACAAGATTAGCATGACCTTTAATTCTTTTAGCACCATGATAGATACCGCGCACAGCGCCTTCCATTGCTTTTGAATCAGTCAATTTTGCTTCTACAGGAATAATAGCTCTGTAGAGCACTTCTCCGCTAGCCTTCGTTGCTTGCGCAACATTATTAACTGCATTACCAACTTGAATTAATCCCGGAACAAGATTATTTAAACGAGCCAATACTTTACTATTTGTTATCTCCACAAGTCTTGACTCGTCCTCTATAGTGTCAACCGGAAGTATCTCCATTTGAATTATTAATTCATTTGGAAAATTTGTTTTCAAAAGTTCACTTTGTGATGGACTGTTTTTAACAAGGTTTAATTGTCTTTTCGATATCTTTTCTTTATATTTGTTTTTCAAGTACAACACAACACTAACAGCTATAATCGCAATAATGCAAATACCAATTAATGTGTATTCCATATATGATAATCCCTCCTATTATTTTCTCATAATCGGTCTTGTAAATTTTGCGAAATCACTCTATAGATTTAACTTTAAATGTTATTTCCACACAAGTATTCAACAATTTTTTTATGACCAACCATCTTTTATAGCCTTATTAGCCATACTTATTCTCTCCAAGAAATCTATTCTAATATCCCCAAATGCCTGTAGTAACGAGTTGCAGGATTTGTTGCCAAGTCAAACAATCAACTCGAAATCGTGATCTTTGTCAAAGACTGCTATCAAATCATCCCAAAATACCTAAACGCCTCCATAATCGCCGCCTCTTTTTCTGGCGGACATTGTGGCTGCCGGGAATCGTCAGACTTCGACTTGTTGTAATTTTCACGCTCAATAATCCCACACTTCCTCTTAACTTGCGCAATATACAGATTGCTAGTCTTCAATCCGAATTTCTCCAAAACATACGCATGAATTTCCTTATAACCGTCTTTCTTTCTACTTCTTCTCCGCCGCCGTCAGATCCATCTCATCCATATCTAGTATCACACTTATATGAGGCTTTGCTTCACAAAGTTTGGATAACAAAACAACCGTCTCCACATGGCTTGATTGCTCCAGATTGATGTCAGATTTTCGCGGTCGTTCGCGGGAATTTATCAAAGCGTGTTTTTTTCCATAAAACACACCGTTTTTACCCTTGTACGTTCTCGGAAACAGGTCAAAGGCCTTGCTCCTACCTATATAATGCAAACGCACAGATTTTCCGACCGCTTCAAGACTTCGCTCTGAGGGAACAAGTCTGAAATCCCATCGCCTCAACATTAGAGTGTCACTCAATCTATTCTCCGGTCTCAAGATTCACGAATTCTTCCAGCTTGATATCGGAATGGTAATCATCGCCATACTCACCAGTAAGTGTCTGCGTATCATGTTTGAATGATATGTTGTACAGCTTGCCTTTTTTCGTTTTACGAATCAGGTCATTCTTAATGAAAAACTCAATGACGCGTCTATGACCTTCAAGATCGTCATCATTCAGGTAAAAGCAAGAAACCCCTTCGCTGGCATTGCTGTGTTTGCACTCCTCGACAATTCCTTCTTTAATTGCCGCTTTACATACACCCTCTACAAATGAACGATCTGCAAAGAAATACATCCATTTTCCGACTTTGTTTTCATCAAAATCAGGATCTTTATCTGTAATGTAATAAACCCACGCCGGATTTTTTATCACTCTCATACGTCACCTCCAAAATGCTCTACAGCAATATGATCGAGCTGCTTGGCGATCTCTGGGAACTCCTGATTCAAATCCAGAGTCCTAACGCTGATCTTGTTTCCGCTCATCTGATAGCTGTTATCCGGCTGCAGTTCTTCATCTGTTCCTGCGTACAACAGCATTCCAGAAACTTTATGGTCTTGCCCTTGTAGCTGCACTTCCTTATTTTTGACGTAAGTAAAAATTTGATAGAGGTTTGCAGAGTGGATCGTTCTCTTGTTGAACTGCACCTGCATTGTGTTCTCATAATATTTTGCGTCAATTATCAGTGTTTTTCCTTGATAACTTAACATGATGTCAGATTGCATCACTGGCAGAAACTCATTCTCTCCATCATCTAACTGCCAAGGAATCTGCGCAGCGCTTGCAGACAGACGTGGGAATTCTCTCCTGTAATACTCAAGTATGAATTTTTCATACAGACGGCACATCCGCTGTTCATCAAGGAAATCCATGAGTTTTGTGGAGCCATCTGACTGTGTCTGCAAAAGGCCTTTTATGACCAGATAGCAAACCGAGATAAGCATTCGATAAGTCTGATTATTCCTGTTGTATTGAATATCCCAATTGATATGGTGAGCGTCCAGCGTATCCACATCATCAAAATAAACCATTAACTTCCGTAGTTCTTTTTTCCTTGCTTTTGAAATATCTGAGCGTAAAAGAAGCATTACAGTGGATTTTATAATCTGGTTCATATATGAATTCACAGAGAATTCATCGAACGTACAGACCATCTGTTTTTTCAAAATCGTCCGACTTTTTATAGAGTCGGATATTTCGAACTTTCCACGTAAGACTGCCCGGCTCTCGGTTACCGGAATATATTCTCTGCCAAGGCCTCTTTTTATTTGCACAGCAATACCCCTCGATAATATCGCAGCGCAAAGTTCAGCTGTATTATCGAAGTCCTCTGTAGCTATATTTTTATACCCCTGCTCATTCAAAACCTGAAATGCGTAGGAGAGCATATAGTATACATTTTGTATTGCTATCACTTAATCGCACCTCTCAAATTTGCAGTCCAGT
>CANQTG010000022.1 GCA_947626715.1 uncultured Lachnospiraceae bacterium
CGAATATGGCCGGGCGTGGTACGGATATCAAGCTGGACGAGGAATCCAGAGCGGCGGGCGGCCTGCGGATCATCGGTACGGAGCGGCACGAATCCCGACGGATCGACAATCAGCTGCGCGGGCGGAGCGGCCGTCAGGGGGACCCGGGCGAATCGAAGTTTTATATCTCACTGGAGGACGATCTGATGCGCCTGTTCGGTTCGGAACGGCTCATCAATATGTTTAACGCGCTCGGGATCCCGGAAAATCAGGAGATCGAGCATAAAATGCTCACGAACGCGATCGAGACGGCGCAAAAGAAGATAGAGAGCAATAACTTTGGGATCCGCAAAAACCTGCTGGAATACGATCAGGTCATGAACGAGCAGAGGGAGATCATCTATGCGGAGCGCCGCCGCGTGTTAGACGGCGAGAGTATGCGCGACGTGATCTACAAGATGATTACGGATATCGTGGAAAATACGGTAGATATCTGTATCGGGGACGATACGGATCCCGACGATTGGAATCTGACGGAATTAAATACGCTGCTGCTTCCCGTCATTCCCCTCAAGGTCATTAACAGGGGGCGTATCGAAAAGCGGCAGAAGAACGCATTAAAGCACCAGCTGAAGGAAGAGGCCGTCCGTCTCTATGAGAGCAAGGAAGCGGAGTTCCCCGAAACGGAAGCGATCCGCGAGCTGGAACGCGTCGTCCTTTTGAAGGTCATCGACCGCAGATGGATGGATCATATCGACGATATGGATCAGCTCCGTCAGGGGATCGGGCTGCAGTCGTACGGACAGCGCGACCCGCTGGTGGAATATAAGCTGAGCGGGTACGAGATGTTTGACAGCATGACGGACAGCATACGCGAGGATACGGTAAAGCTGCTCTTCCATGTGAGAGTGGAGCAGAAGGTGGAGCGCGAGCAGGTCGCGAAGGTGACAGGCACCAATAAGGACGATTCCGTACAGAAAGGGCCGGTCAGACGGGAAAGCGCAAAGATCTATCCCAACGACCCGTGCCCGTGCGGAAGCGGTAAAAAATATAAACAGTGCTGCGGCAGAAAGTAGGTGACGTTAATTGGTAGAACTGGATCAAATGAAATCGGAATTACAGGCATATGAAACGCCATTAGCGGAAGTGAGGGATTCACTTTAACTTAGCTGATAAAGAAAAGCGGATCGAGGAGCTGGAAATGGAAATGTCGGCTCCCGGCTTCTGGGACGATCCCGATCGTTCCAACGCGAAGATGAAGGAATTAAAGAACCTAAAGGATGTCGTAGAATCCTGCAATGCGCTTTCTTCCCAGTATGAGGATATCGAGACGCTCATCGAAATGGGATATGAGACGGAAGATAACGAGCTCGTATCCGAGACGAGGGAGGAGCTGGATGCGTTTATCGCAAAATTCGAGGAGGTGCGGATCGGGACGCTGCTTTCGGGCGAATACGATCAAAATAATGCGATCCTCAAGCTGAACGCGGGAGCCGGCGGCACGGAGAGCTGCGACTGGGCGGGAATGCTCTATCGCATGTATACCCGCTGGGCGGAGAAAAAGGGATATTCCGTCGAAGTGCTGGACTATCTGGACGGCGAGGAGGCGGGGATCAAATCCGTTACGTTTCAGGTAAACGGTGAAAACGCCTATGGATATCTGAAATCGGAAAAGGGCGTGCACCGTCTGGTGCGGATCTCCCCGTTCAACGCGCAGGGGAAACGGCAGACGTCCTTTGTCTCGCTGGACGTGATGCCCGATATCGAAGAGGATCTCGACGTTGAGATCAACGACGACGACCTGCGGATCGATACCTATCGAAGCAGCGGCGCGGGCGGCCAGCATATCAATAAGACGTCCTCCGCGATCCGTATCACACATCTGCCTACGGGTATCGTGGTGCAGTGCCAGAATGAGCGGAGCCAGCATATGAACAAGGATAAGGCGATGCAGATGCTGAAGGCCAGACTGTATCTGTTAAAGCAGGAGGAAAATGCGCAGAAGCTTTCCGGTATCCGCGGAGAAGTAAAGGAGATCGGCTGGGGCAATCAGATCCGCTCTTATGTCATGCAGCCGTATACGCTGGTAAAGGATCACCGTACCGGCGCGGAGAGCGGCAACGTGGACGCGGTGATGGACGGCGCGCTGGATCCGTTTATCAACGCCTATCTGAAATGGGTCAATACCGGGGCGCAGGAGGGCTGATAAGCGGAATAAGACGGTCACGGCCTGCGGCTTTTCCGGTATTCTCTCGGCAGGACGCCGAAAGCGGACTTAAACGCCTCGGTGAATCTGCTTTGACTGTCGTATCCGACGGACTGCGCGATCTGCGCGATGTTCATATCGGTCTCCCGGAGCATGTCTGCCGCCTGTTCCATTCTATGCTCTTTTCTATGCGCGGCGATGGAGGTCCCGTAAATCTCTTTAAACGCGGTCTTTAAAGTCGTTGCGTTGATCAGATATTCCCGGGAAAGCTCCTCGATCGTAATCCGCTCGCCGATCTGCGAGCTCAGGCGGTCGTGGATCTTTCGTATCGTTTCGACCTGCTCTTTTCGATATGCCGTCAGCTGCCTTTGGGGCGTGATCGGCAGTTTGGCAAGATAAAGGAGCAGTTCTAGGGCCTTTACTCTCTGATAGGGGAGCCTTAGGGGCTCGGGCTGGCCATAAAAAGCGGAAAAGATACGTTCCGCCTGTTCGTTCCCCGCGAGGAAAAAGGGCGTATCCCTATGGCAGAACCGCTCCGGCAGCGTTTTGGTAAATAGGTCGGTATCCTGAAACGGCTCAGGAGGACGCAGGGCGGCTTCCTCTAAATCGAGGCAGACGATCAGGCCCGAATACTGCCCGGTCGGGAAGGAGACGGAGGAATCTGCGCAGGCGTCCATGACATGCAGGGAATAGCTGCCGGGATTGAGATAGATAGACTGCCCGCCGCGCATTCTCCATTCCATCTGCCCGCATTTGCAGTAATTGATCTGTAAGACGTTCCCCATAGCGCTGTGCGCGTGCCGCATGGAAAAAGGGGCCGTCTCAAAGCTGAGATAGACAAGCGTAATGCCCGGAAAGAGCGCGGTGATATCGCATTGCGCATTTTTGGCCATTTGTTTGATACAGTTTTGTATTTGAAATAATGCTTCGTTCATACGGCCACCCTCATAGATCGGGACAGGCGATCTTCATGACCTGTTCGATCGTCTGGTGGAGCAGGCGGCTCTGCGGCGTATCCGCCGCGCGGTAGTACATTTCTTTTCCGCTCCGCCGACAGAGGATCAGGCCGGTATTCTTTAAGAGCCTTAGATGATGGGAGACTGCGGGGCTCGACATTTCCAATATCGCTGAAATATTGATCACGCATTCCTCACAGTGGCACAAAAGCCAAAAGATACGGATCCGGGTGGTATCGCCAAGCTGCTTAAAGATATCCGCCGCGGTCTGGAAACGCTCTTCGCGCCTTATCTGCTCCTGTATCTTCCCGATCTCCTCTTCGTTGCCGTGATGATGCGGCAATCCGATCTCTTTCATGCGTTTTCCCCCTTTTGCGCCGTATTTCGCCCAAACGGAAATACTTTTCGCCCGTTTGGGAGGATAGATGGCGGACAAGTTGACTTTGCTTTCCTGCCTGATTATACTATGGTTACAACGATTAAACAAGTGATTAATTATAAATTTAAAATTTCCAGACGGGAGGAAGGCTTTATGAAAAAGACCTATAAGATCGAAGTGGACTGTGCAAACTGCGCGAATCTGATGGAGGATGCGGCCCGTAAGACCGACGGCGTAGCGTCCGCCGTGGTGAATTTTATGACGCAGAAGATGAGCGTAGAGTTTGTCGAGGGGCAGAATCCGCAGAGCGTCATGGAGGCTGTGCGGAAGGCCTGCAAGAAGGTGGAGCCTGACTGCGAGATCGCGCTTTGATAAGGAAAACGGCGTCCGAAAAGCGGCTGTTGCGGCGGGACGCCGTTTCTTTTACGGATAAGCGGGGGGATATGTGAATGGGAAAGGAGTTTTTGCCATGCAGGGATTGGTGATAATTGTTCTGCTGGCGGCCGTGGTATTGACTGCCGGTTTTCTTTTGCTCTTTCTCGGAGGGCGCAGGGGGGATATGAGCGGGAAACAGAGAAAAATGATGTCCCGCATTTTCTTATCCGCCCTTATCCTGCTGGGGCTGGAACTGGCTTCGGCGGAGTCGTTTGATCTGTTTGACGGCCTTTTATTTCAGGGCGCGGGGCGCGGGCTCCGTTTTGTCTGTTATCTGGCCGATTACCTTATCATCGGGTACGATATCCTGAAAAAAGCGGCGAAGGGGATAAAAAACGGGCGGGTGTTTGATGAAAACTTCCTGATGGCCGCGGCGACGATCGGGGCTATGGCATTGGCGATTTACGAAAACGGCGAATATCTGGAAGCGATCGCCGTAATGCTGTTCTATCAGATCGGGGAATGGTTTCAGGGCTATGCGGTGGGGAAGAGCCGCCGCAATATCAGCGCTTTGATGGATATCCGGCCGGATTATGCCAATATTGAAAAGAACGGCAGGCTGGAGCGGGTCGATCCCGACGAGGTCGAAGCCGGGAGCGTGATCGTCGTCCAGCCGGGGGAAAAGGTACCGATCGACGGTGTGATCCTAGAAGGAAATTCCAGCCTGAATACGAGCGCGCTGACCGGAGAGAGCCTGCCCAGAGAAGCGGGGGCCGGAGACGAGGTGATCAGCGGCTGTATCTGTATGAGCGGTGTGTTAAAAATACGGACGACGAAAGAATTTGGGGAATCTACGGTATCTAAGATTCTGGATCTGGTGGAGAATGCAAGCTCCCGCAAGTCGCGGTCGGAAGACTTCATCTCTAAATTCGCGAAGATATACACCCCCGCCGTCTGCTATGGCGCATTGGCGCTTGCGATCCTGCCGCCGCTCGTCCGTATGCTGTTTATGGGGCTCGGCGCGCAGTGGAACGTATGGATCTACCGGGCTCTGACATTCCTTGTGATCAGCTGTCCCTGCGCGCTGGTGATCAGTATCCCTCTGAGCTTTTTCGCGGGAATCGGCGGCGCGAGCCAGCAGGGGATTCTGATTAAGGGCTCCAATTATCTTGAGCTCCTTTCTAAAACAAGGACGGTGGTGTTCGATAAGACCGGCACGCTGACACAGGGCGTATTTGAGGTGAACGGAATCCATCACAATGAGATCGGGGACGCAAAGCTGATCGAATATGCCGCTTTGGCGGAAAGCGCGTCCTCCCATCCTGTCGGCAGGAGCCTCTTGCGGGCCTATGGCAGGGAGCCGGACCGCAGCCGCGTAAGCGATATCCGGGAGATCAGCGGCAATGGCGTGACCGCAAAGGTAGACGGGATAGAGATCGCGGCCGGAAATGATAAGCTCATGAAGCATTTAGGCATTCCGTATGTGGACTGCCATACCGCGGGGACTATCGTCCACATGGCCGTCAACGGGGCCTACGCCGGACATATCGTGATCTCCGATATCATAAAGCCGCATTCCAAAGCCGCGGTTTCCGCCCTCAAATCATCGGGCGTTGCAAAAACGGTAATGCTGACCGGCGATTCCCAAAAAGCGGCGGAGCAGGCGGCCTTTGCTCTGGGCATTGACGAGGTCTACAGCGAACTTCTTCCCGCCGATAAGGTAGAGAAGGTGGAAGCGCTGCTTGGCAGGAAGCCGGAAAAAGACAAGCTGGCATTTGTCGGCGACGGTATCAATGACGCCCCCGTATTGTCAAGGGCGGATATCGGAATCGCGATGGGCGCGATGGGCTCGGATGCCGCGATCGAGGCGGCGGATATCGTTTTGATGGACGACGACCCGATGAAGATCTCCAAAGCGATCCGAATCTCCCGCAAGTGCCTGCGTATCGTTTATGAAAATATCGTTTTGGCGCTGGCTGTCAAATTCGTCTGTCTTGCGCTGGGAGCCGTCGGGATCGCGAATATGTATCTGGCGATCTTTGCGGACGTCGGCGTTATGATCCTCGCGGTGCTCAACGCGATCCGCTGTCTGTTTGTCAAAAAGCTGTAAATCCTGCGCGGGGCGTGCGGTTCGGCGGGCCGCGCCCCCTGCCGGATAATTTTCCCAGAGACTATCGGCGGTGGAAAGCAAAAAAACTGCCGGGCGGTGGCTTTTCCCGTCCGGCGTATCATTGGCTCGATAAGGTCAATGGAGAAAACGGCGTGACGGTCAGCGGCCTCTCTGGGAAGCCTTTTTTAGAAAAAGTAGCGGGGAATCGGTTTACAAACGCCGTTCCCTGTAGTATAATCAGCGCATATCCTTTCGGGGATTCTGTTTCATATCTTATTTTTTTTCATTTATTTTTCTAATGGTTGTCTTTTTATCATTCCCGGGAAAAGAACAAAGGCAGAAAGCGGCAAAATAAAAAAGACAGGAGGAATTTATGCGTTTTTACAACAGAATAAAGGCGGTATTGTGCGCGGCTGTTATGACAGTTTCTTTTCTGCACCCTTTTTTCGGGGAGATGGAATATACGCGTGCGGCGCGGCAGACGGAAAGCGGCGAAAGCCTGAACGGGCCGGAGCAGGGAGCCGAGAGCTTGCAAGAGGTCGAGAGCTTACAGGAGACGGAGCCGGGACAGGGAGCCTCAAATTTACAGGAGGCGGAGCGGAGAGCTGAAATTTTGCAAAAGACGGAGTCGGAAGCCATAGGCGCGCCCAAAACGGAGCAGGAAAAGGGCGCGCGGGAGGAAGCGGCCGTTAATGAAGGAAAGCCGGAAGATGAGGGGAAGGAGAGCGGCGAGAGTCCGCCTAAGACGGAGCAGGAGAGCGAAAATGCGTCCGAAACGGAGGCAGAGGAAAAGCAAAAGGGCGAGAGTCAGCCGGAGGCGGGACAGGGTGAAGGAAGCGGCGGAAGCCCGTCCAAAACGGAAGAAAAAGCGGAGGAGGAGAGCGAAGGTTCGCTTGAAACAGAGGCGAAGGAAAAGCAGGAAGGCGAAAATCTGCCGGAGACGGGACAGGGCAAGGAAGGCAGCGAAAACCTGCCCAAAACAGAGCAGGAGAGCGAAGAATCGTCTCAAACAGAAGTGGAGGAAAAGCAAAAAGGCGAAAGCCTGTCGGAAGCGGAAGCAGATCGGGAGGCCGAAGGCCTGACCGGGGCGGAAGAGATTTCGGCGGTAAAAAAAATGGCCGCAAGTCTGACGCTTGAAAGGGCGGCGCTGCTTCCCATAGCCGCCAGTAGTATAGGCATATCGGGGACAAGCCCTAAGGCGGGCCAGCAGAACCGGTACGAGTACAGCGGCACCGAGACGACATGGACGGTTCCGGCGACGGGATATTATGACCTGTACTGCTATGGCGCGCAGGGCGGACGGGGCGGCGGCGACGGCGAGAGCGCGGACTGCGCGGACGGAAGCGGCGGCGCAATGCGCGGCGCGAGGGCGTTTTTGGAGAAGGGAACGGCGCTTACGATCCATGCGGGGCAGATGCCGGCTGCCGGACGCTGCTCCTATGGCGAGGGCTCGACCAATGGGAATAAGTTTGAGCTGAGAACGCAGGATACGGTGAGCGGGTTTGTGACGGGACAGCACTGGAAGACAAAGGACCGGTGCGGGGACGGAGAGTATACGATATACCGCGGCTGGGGAGACGGCGGATATGGAGAAGAAACGCATATCATGTGCGATAACGACGGAAATCATTCCGGCGGCGCGGTCGGCGGCGGGGGAGGCGGTTCTTCCTATATCCTGTGTCAGGGGGTTAAGATCCTTTCCGCAAAGGGTGGAACGGGAGGCAGCGTGTCCTATAAATGCAAGGACGGCTCCGGTCATGCCGCGGGAGGCAGCGGAGGCGGCGTGACGGCGCTGGCAGGGGCCCCGGGCGTAAGATGGGAGACGAAGAGTCTGGATACTTCTAAGGAAAGCGCCGCTTTGGGAAACGGCTATGCGCTGATACGGGTGGTAAACGTTTCCCCGGTCATTTCCCTGCGGGCGGATACGGGCTGGACGAACGGCGACGTGCAGATCAGCGTTTCCGTGCAGAGCGTCGGGCAGGGGCTTTCCGGCGATTATCTTTCGTGGGAGAGCGACGAGACGGGCAAAGACGTGTGGTGCGCGGAAACCTCGCATACGGTCTCGGAGAACGGCACGTATCAGTGTAAGATACGCGATACGGCGGGAAACCTCTCGCAGGCTTCCATTACGGTCAAAAACATAGATAAAAGCGCCCCGCAGGCGGAGATATCCAGCGAAACGGAGGACTGGACAAAGGGGGATGTGCGGCTTACCGTTTCCGCAGACGATACGCCAAAGACGGCGGCTTATGGGGAGTCCGGCTTTCCCGAAGACTGCTATAGCTGGGAGTTAGATGAGCAGGGAGAGGCCGTCTGGACGAAGGAGGCGTCTTATACCGCGGCGGAAAACGGCAGCTATGTGTGCAGGGTGCGGGATCGGGCCGGCAATATCACGGAGCAGGAATTTTGCCTGCGCCTGATCGACAGGACGGCTCCGCGCTTCACGTGCCGCAGGGAGGAAAAGTGGTATCAGGGCGATATGAAGGTATGTCTGGAAGCGGAGGATCTGCAGCCGGACGGGAGTAAAGGCAGCGGGCTGGCCGACGACGCCTATTCGATAGACGGCCTTGTGTTTCAGGCTTCCCCGGAATTTCTGATCGCGAAGGAGGGGGAGTACAGTATGTGGGTAACGGACAGGCTGGGAAACCAGAGAGAAGAAAAGTTTGCCTTTTACCATGATGAAAAGGAAAAAGAGCCGGAGAAAGAAAATCCGCAGGAGGAAGAGCCGCCGGAAGAAGATACGGGGAGCGGAAAGCGCTCGGACGGAAAAAAAACGCCGGAGCCGACCGCGCAGCCTGCGCCCGTCAGTCCTATCGAAGAGGAGGAAGCGGTCGAGATCGGGGACGCCTCGTTTGAAGGCTCCCGCTCCGGGACGGCCTCGCCGGAGGAGGCCGCAAAAAGGACGGAGAAAAGGGAGACGGCTAAACCGTATGAAACGCAGGCAGAGCCGCAGATCATACCGGAGGCTTTGGCCGCGCCGGAGCCGCCCGGACAGGTGAAGCTGCTGCCCTTGCCGGAAGCGGAGAACGAAACGCCGGATACGGCAGCCGGGGATACGACAGGCGGAGATACGGCCGCAGCGCCGGCTGCGCGGGTACTGGGCTGGAAACGCGTGGTCATATATTCCGTCTGGCTGGCGGCGGTACTGTGCGGGCTGGTATGGCTCCTTTTCTGCCTGATATTCGAGCATGTGAGCGTTTACAGGCGGGATACGCAGGGGAAGTACCGCAGGATCGGCAGGTGCGCGATACTGCGGAAGCAGGAATATAAGCAGGTCAACCTCTGCCGCCTGATGGAAAAGGGAGAGGAACGGGATTATAAGATACGCTTTTCGGAAGCGTTCGCCCTGCTCCACGCCAGAGAAAAGGTATTGATCCGCACGTGGTACGGCGCGGAGCTGTATCCCGTCGAGAAAGAAATTGAAATAGTATCTTGCAATTCTGAAAATCATATGCTAACATAACAGTCAAAGCAAATGCCTGCCGTCTGCGGCAGACAGTAAATGCGAGGAAAGAGACTCTTGTTATGGAAAACAACAGGGAGGGGGCGTCACCGACTGAGAGCGCCTCTTGCGGGAAGTAGCGAAGGGAACGCTCTGGAGCAGATGTCCTGAACCCATATTGTCAGTAGGGGCATACGTGGCACGCGTTAAGTGACATGAGTGGATAAGGCGGTGATACATTTTGTCAGAAATGTCGGCTTATCAATGCGGGTGGTACCGCGGGCAATGATTTCCCGTCCCGGAATACAGAAATGTATTTCGGGACATTTTTATGTTCTTTGATCTTACGGAAACGCCCCTTATTTTTTGACAGGAGGAGTCATTATGGAAAATAGTTACAGGAACGTCACGATAGGAAAGCTGCAGGAAAAGGATATCGGAAGGACGGTACGGGCGGCGGGCTGGATAGAGAATATCCGGGACCACGGCGGCGTTTCCTTTCTCGATCTGCGGGATATGTACGGCGTGCTTCAGGTGGTGCTGCGGGATACGGGCCTTTTAAAGGGAATGGCGAAGGAAATGTGCGTTTCTATCGAAGGCGTGATAGAAAAGCGCGACGAAGAGACCTACAATCCGCGGATCCCGACCGGGACGATCGAGATGGAAGCAAAGAGCATTACGGTACTGGGCAAGGTCTATAAGCAGCTCCCGTTTGAGATCATGACCTCCCGGGAGACGAGAGAGGACGTCCGCTTAAAGTACCGTTACCTTGATCTGCGCAATGCCAGAGTACGGGATAATATCATCTTCCGCGCCGAAGTGATCCGCTTTCTGCGTGAGAAAATGACAGAGCTTGGCTTTCTGGAGATCCAGACGCCGATCCTGTGCGCGTCGTCTCCCGAGGGCGCGCGGGATTATATCGTGCCGTCGCGAAAATGGAAAGGAAAATTTTACGCGCTGCCGCAGGCGCCGCAGCAGTATAAGCAGCTCCTAATGGTATCGGGGTTTGACCGGTATTTTCAGATCGCGCCGTGCTTTCGGGACGAGGATGCGCGGGCAGACCGTTCCCCGGGCGAATTTTATCAGCTGGATTTTGAGATGAGCTTCGCGGAGCAGGAGGACGTGTTCCGCGTGGGAGAAGAGGTGCTGACCAGCGTGTTTGAGAAATTCGCAAAGCCGGGCGCGGCGGTCACAAAAGTGCCCTTCCCGGTGATAAGCTACAAGCAGGCGATGTTGGAATTTGGAACGGATAAGCCGGACCTTCGGAATCCCCTTCGTATCATGGACGTGACGGACTTTTTCCAGAAATGCAGCTTTCAGCCGTTTTTAAAGAAAACGGTGCGCGCGATCCGGGTACATGCGGATATGTCCAAAGGCTTTCACGAAAAGCTGCTCTCGTTTGCAACCTCGCTCGGCATGGGCGGTCTGGGCTATTTGGAGATCGCGGAGGATATGTCGTATAAGGGGCCGATCGATAAATTCATTCCGCAGGAATATAAGGCGGAGCTGGCAGAGCTGGCGGGGCTGTCCGCGAACGATACGATATTCTTTATCGCGGATAGGGAGGAACGGGCCAATTATTATGCCGGCGAGATCCGCAACGAGCTGGGGAAAAAGCTCGGTCTGTACGAAAAAAACGCGTTCCGCTTCTGCTATGTGAACGATTTCCCCATGTATGAAATGGATCCCGAGACGAAAAGGCCGGCCTTTACGCACAATCCGTTTTCCATGCCGCAGGGCGGCCTGAAAGCGCTGAACGAGCAGGATCCGCTTAGCATTCTGGCGTATCAGTATGATATCGTATGCAACGGCGTGGAGCTTTCTTCCGGGGCCGTCCGCAACCACGATATTGATATTATGGTCAAAGCGTTTGAGATCGCGGGCTATGACGAGGAGACGCTGAAGAGTAAGTTTGGGGCCCTGTATCAGGCGTTCCAGTTCGGCGCGCCGCCCCATGCGGGCATGGCGCCGGGGATCGACCGTATGCTGATGCTGCTGAAAGAGGAAGAGAATATCCGCGAGGTGATCGCGTTCCCGATGAATGGCAATGCGCAGGATCTTATGTGCGGCGCACCCGGAGACGTAACGGAGCAGCAGCTTCGCGAGACGCATATCAAAATCAGGGATTGACGGGAGAAAAAATATGGCGAATATCATATCAGACGAAACAATCGAATACGTAGGCATCCTTGCCAAGCTGGAGCTTTCGGAGCAGGAAAAGGAGCAGGCGAAAAAGGATATGGGGCGTATGCTGGATTATATTGATAAGCTGGGCGAGCTGGATACGGAGGGCGTGGAGCCAATGTCGCATGTCTTTCCGGTGGAGAATGTGCTGCGCGAAGATACGGTGACCAATACGGACGTGCGGGAAGAGCTGTTAGCCAATGCACCGGGGGAAAAGGACGGTATGTTTATGGCCCCGCGGACATTTGAATAGGAGGTCTGCCATGAAGATAATGGAAATGACGGCGCTGGAGCTGGGAAAAGCGGTCAGAGAGAAAGAGATTGCGGCGAAGGAGGCTCTGGAGGCGGTCTTTCGTGTGATAGAAAAAAAAGAAGAGCGGCTCAACTGTTATGTGACGCTCGATCGGGAAGGCGCGTTTGAGAGGGCGAGAAAGCTTCAGGAGCGCCTTTCACAGGGCATGGAGGCGGGGCCCCTTGCGGGGGTGCCCGTCGCGGTAAAGGATAATCTGTGCACGAAAGGGATGCGCACGACCTGTTCTTCCAGAATGTTGGAAAATTTCGTGCCGTGCTATACGGCGGAAGCGGTCAGGCGGCTGGAAGAGGCGGGCGCGCTGATCGTTGGCAAGACGAATATGGACGAGTTCGCGATGGGCTCTACGACCGAGACCTCGGCTTTCGGGGCGACGAGGAACCCGTGGCAGGAAGAGCATGTGCCGGGCGGCTCCTCGGGCGGTTCGGCGGCGGCGGTAGCGGCGGGGGCGCGTTTTCTGGGCTCCGATACGGGCGGTTCGATCCGCCAGCCGGCGTCGTTCTGCGGCGTGGTAGGAATGAAACCGACCTATGGGACGGTGTCCCGCTACGGCCTGATCGCATATGGCTCCTCGCTGGATCAGATCGGGCCGCTCGGGCGCAATGTGGCGGACTGCGCGGCGCTGTTAGAGCTCATCTCCACGTGGGATAAGAAGGATTCGACCTCGATCGACCGAAAGGATACGGATTTTACAAGCGCGTTGACAGAGGGTATCAGGGGAATGCGTATCGGGCTGCCTAAGGATTATTTTACGGAAGGGCTCGCGCCGCAGGTAAAGCGCAGCGTACTGGCGGCAGCCGAGCTGCTGAAGGAGCGGGGCGCAGAGATCGAGGAATTTGACCTGCGGCTCGTGGAATATGCGATCCCGGCCTATTATACGATCGCGTCGGCGGAGGCCAGCTCGAATCTGGAACGCTTTGACGGGGTGAAATACGGACTGCGCGCGGAAGACGCAAATGGGCTGCATGATATGTATAAAAAGACCCGTTCGCGGGGATTCGGGGAAGAGGTAAAGCGGCGTATCATGCTGGGCTCCTTTGTGCTCAGTTCTGGCTATTACGACGCGTACTATCTGAAGGCGCTGAAGGTAAAGGCACTGATCAAGCGGGCGTTCGACGAAGCCTTTGCCAAATACGACGTGATATTGGGGCCTGTTGCGCCGACGAGCGCGCCGCGGCTGGGAGAGAGCCTTTGCGACCCGCTCAAAATGTATCTGGGCGATATCTATACGATCTCGGCGAATCTCGCGGGACTGCCGGGGATCAGCGTGCCCTGCGGCTTAGATGAGGAAGGGCTGCCGATCGGTATGCAGCTTCTTGGCAACTGTTTTGAGGAAAAAAAGTTGATACGGACCGCATACGCCTATGAAAAGGCGAGGGGCGCGTTCGCGGTCTGCGGGGAGGTAGGATAGATGGGAAAGCAATATGAGACGGTCATCGGTCTGGAAGTGCATGTAGAGCTGGCGACTAAGACGAAGATATTCTGCGGCTGCTCCACCGCATTCGGCGGCGCGCCCAATACGCATACCTGCCCGGTCTGCACCGGTATGCCGGGCACGCTCCCGGTACTGAATAAGCAGGTGTTGGAATATGCGGTGTCTGTGGGCCTTGCGGCGAACTGCGAGATCACGCGCTACAGCAAATTTGACAGAAAAAATTATTTCTATCCTGATAATCCGCAGAACTATCAGATCTCTCAGCTCTATCTCCCGATCTGCCAAAACGGCTATGTGGAGATCGAGACCGAGGATGGCGTAAAGAGGATCGGGATCCATGAGATCCATATGGAGGAAGACGCCGGCAAGCTGATCCACGACGAATGGGAGGACTGCACGCTGGTGGACTATAACCGTTCCGGTGTGCCGCTCATTGAGATCGTGTCCGAGCCGGATATGCGGAATGCGCAGGAGGTGATCGCCTATCTGGAAAAGCTGCGTCTGCTCATCCAATATCTGGGGGCTTCCGACTGTAAGCTTCAGGAGGGCTCCATGCGCGCCGACGTCAATCTTTCTGTGCGCGAAGCGGGGACGGAAAGGCTCGGCACGAGGACGGAGATGAAAAATCTGAACTCTTTCCGGGCGATCACGAGAGCGATCGAGGGGGAGCGGGAACGGCAGATCGAGCTGTTAGAATCCGGCGAAGAGGTCGTGCAGGAGACGAGAAGGTGGGACGATACGAAGGGGTGCTCTTATGCGATGCGTTCCAAAGAGGACGCGCAGGATTACCGCTATTTTCCCGATCCCGACCTGCCGCCGGTGCGTATAGAGGAAGCGTGGCTGGAAAAGCTGCGGGCGGCGCTGCCGGAATTTCGGACGGAAAAGATCGAACGATACCGCAGGGAATACGATATCCCCGATTACGATATCGAGATCCTGACCGGCTCCAAACGTCTGGCCGATCTGTTTGAGGAAACGGTATCGCTCTGCAGGGAGCCCAAAAAGGTGTCCAACTGGCTGATGGGAGAGACCATGCGGCTCTTAAAGGAGAAAGGAATGGAGCCGGAGGAACTGGCCTTTTCCCCGGCGCATTTGGCGGCGCTGATCGAGATGACGGATAAAAAGGAGATCAACGGCACGGTGGCGAAGGAGGTCTTTGAAGTCATGTTTGAGACGGATACGGACCCGCGCCGCTATGTGGAGGAAAAAGGGCTGAAAACGGTGAACGATACCGCGGCGCTGCAGAAAATACTGGAAAAGGTCATTGCGGACAACCCGCAGTCCGTAGAGGATTATCGAAACGGCAAGCAGAAGGCGCTCGGCTTTCTGGTAGGCCAGACGATGAAGGCGATGCAGGGGAAGGCGGATCCGGCGCTGGTAAATCAAATGCTGCGGGAAATGCTGTAAAAGCGATATAGAGAGTGAGGAATTAGCCTATGCGTTTTTTTGACGGATTAAAAAGTAAAAGAAGCTGGAAGATACTATTATTTTTTGAGATATTCTTATTGGCAGCGCTTTTATTTTTTGCGAGCAGGCTGCGATATCATATCGCGCTTGCGGGAAGCGATCTCCTGATATCTGAGGAGAATGCAGAGTGCGCATCGCTTATGGAAAACGGCGCGCTTGCGATCGTTCTGTCCGATACGGAAGAAAATGAGGGGGGGAGAAGAACCTGCCGCCCGGGCGCTTGTCAGGCTCCCGCACGGAGGCGCTTATCATGTAAATATAGATTATCAAAATGTTACTGCTGTTAATCCGAAAGTTTCGTCTGCTCAATGTTATCTGGAGATAGAATCCGCCGAGCAGGATAAGTTCCTTTATAACAGACAGAATTTATATGATAATGCCCAAAGATCCGAAGGGATTTTCTGGCTTTCTCCATTTGCAAAACCGACGGAAGCGGAACTGTCGTTTTATGCTAATGAACCGGGAGTTACTATGATCATAGGCATTACGATCATAGAATCTCTCAGATTCCGGCTTTTTTTGGTTTTCTTGTATCTCCTTGTCTGTGCGTTGGGGTGGGTTTTTCTTGTCTATGTCGTCCCCATGTGTGAAAAACAAAAGATAGCGCTGCTGCTCTTGGCGTTTATCTTATTTTATTCTTCCATTCCGCTTTTTGCAAAGGGATGCTATGATACAAGGGACATGGCCTTTCATTTAAAGCGGATCGGTTCGCTGGCCGAAGGGATGTCTTGGAGTTTTCCGGTCAGGTATCAGCCGAATGCGGCGAATGGCTTTGGATATGTAGAGCACATATTTTACCCGAATTTGTTCTTATATTTTCCAGCGTTTTTATATATGCTGGATGTGCCGCTCTATCTTTGCTATAAAATTTATCTGTTTGCGATGAATGCCGCTACCTGCGGCGTTGCCTATTGGAGCTTTAAAAGGATCTTCTCGTCAGAGATGACGGGAATACTGGGAACAGGGATTTATTCTTTGGCGATATATCGTATTTTTAATCTATATGGCCTAAATGCGGCGGGAGAAGTTTCGGCGAAGATATTCTTTCCCTTATTGTGTTATGGACTGTGGAAGATCAGCAGATGGGATAAGGCTCCGAGGCGGTTTACAGAGTATTTACCGCTGATAATCAGCGGGGCGGGGATCGTATGCTCGCATGTATTGACATGGGAACTGCTGTTTGTCTTTTTATCCCTGTTCTTTCTTTTGAATTGGCGTATCTATCTGCGGAAAGATACGTTGCTTGCTCTGGGCGTTTGCGGGGCGATCGTGTTTTTGTGCTGCGCGTTCTTTTTGCTTCCTTTTTTAGATGCCCTCAGTATGGATATGGCAATAAATGAATTTAAAGAACGTGAATGTATCATAAAATATGCGATCAGTATTTCAACGGCATTTCGTACCGCTTTTGAAGATAAGGATTCCGCGCGTACGGTGGGGAATGTTTTTCTGATCGGGGCGGTAATGTTTTTGGCTTGTCATATTAATAGAAAAAAATGGAGTTTACAAAAGACACAAGGATTTTTGATGACACGGCGCGTTATGATATTGGGCGTATTAGCGTTTTGGATGTGCACGGATATGTTCCCGTGGAATTATATTCCTTACATTAGTAAAAGACTGTCATGGATTTTGTCTATAGTACAGTTTCCGTGGAGATATCTTTCTATTGTAATGATTTTGATGACTCTGGTTACCTGCTATGCCGCTAACGTGTTAAGTGAAAAATTGACAAGATCTCTGCCCAAGTGGACAGGGAAGGCGGTACTGGCAGGCATAAGCGTGGGACTGATCGGGATCAGTATATTGGAAATTTCGGATTATATGGGAAATTATGTATTAAATTCGGATATCGTAAGGCCGTCTTATATGAATCATGAAATAAATTATACGCTGGGGCTTAGGGATTATGTACCGGAGGACGTACATTCGGGAGATTTTGAAACGAATGAATTTATCTGCTCCGCTGATTCTGTTACAGTAAGCGGTTTTCATATGGAAAATGGAGAAAAATACTGTTATATCAAGAATATGGCCGGAGAGGCTTATATCGATCTCCCGATATTTTGCTATGAACAGATGCGGGTAGATGATGTTGAGAGCGGACAGGCGATGAAGACCTGCAAGGGCGTAAAGGGGCGTCTGCGTGTGAACGTGCCGGAAAAATATGAAGGAGAGATCAAAATATATTTTAAAACGCCGTTCTTATGGCATATCGCAGAAGCGGTTTCTCTGCTGTCATGGCTTGCCTGCGGCGCGGTAATATACAGGGAGAGAAAAATCTTTAAGGTAAAAGAAAAGAATTTTAATTGAAACTGTTCCGCTTTTGTACTATCATAAAAGAAAAGGCGGAGGTAAAAAAATGACAGATCAGACGTTTCTGGAAATATTGGTGGCGAGAAAGAGAAATATGGCGGCGGCCGCGCTGAAGATCGTTTGCGGCGTGCTGGCCGTATTTTCTCTTATTATAATGCTGTATTCGCCGCTTTTCCTTCTGGCCGCCCTCGTGTTTGCGGCGCTTGCGTATTTCTGCCATCTTCAGGAATGGATCGAATATGAATATACCTATGTAGGGCGGGAGCTGTCTGTGGACAAGATCATGGCGCGCAGCAGGAGAAAGAAGGCGGCGGAGTATCAGGTCGATAAGATGGAGATCGGCGCGCCGGAGGGCTCCAGCCATCTGGACGATTATCGAAACAGGGATTGCGCGCTGAAGGATTACAGCAGTAAAGGCGGCGGGAAGCGCTTCGTGATCTATTATGAGGGACGGGAAAAGCTTATCTTGGAGGCGGATGAAAAACTGCTGCAGGCGTTGAGGAGTGCCGCGCCGAGCAGGATATTTTTAAATTAAAGTCCCTATGGGAGTTTGACTTTCCCCATCTTTACCTTATCATAATTACTGCCTTACAAATAAAAATGCAAAAACACTGAATCTTTGTTATAATCGAATCACCACAAACAACCAAACAAAGGAGTGTTTTTGCATGGTTCATTATAACAGATTGGGGTATGAAATTAAAAGGGATTTTACTAATTTTCTCATAAAAATTTCAAAAGGTTTAAAACGTCCGCAGCAGAAATTCCTCCACCAGATGATTTATGGCTTCCTTGCAGGGAACAAGCTGCAGTTAAGGGAGATCGCCCGGTGCCTAAAAGAAAATATTACCTTGAAAAAGACCATTGACCGGCTTTCTAGAAATCTGACCGCCTTTGACGATAAGGATCCCCTCATGAACAATTACCTTACCCTTGTAAAGTGACATGTAAAAGACAGTCATGCAGTCATTATCATCGATAACTCGGATATTTCCAAACCTGCCAGTAGAAAACTGGAAGCGCTCTCTGCAATACGGGACGGCAGCACAGGCGAGGTTACACGGGGGGGATATCTCCCTATTGACGCTGCAGTACTTTCTGAGGAAGGAAAGATGCCGGTCCCTGTCTATGAAAAAGTGTTTTCAGCCGCAGAAAAAGGATTCATCAGCGAAACTTACGAGAATTTATGCTGTCTGGAGCCCTTTTCCAAAAACTTTACTCCTAAATATATCTGCACTCTTGACCGTGGTTTTGATGCCAATGACTATTACCGCTATTTCCTAAAACATGGGGAACGTTTTATCATCCGTGCAAAAAAGAACAGGAATGTCATTTATAATGGAAAGACCTGCAGCATCATGGAAGCGGCGCTGCGTTATAAAGGGGCATACCGTATGGATTTCAAAGATAAAAGAGACCGTCGGGTCCAATGTAAGATGAGCTGCATCCCCGTAAGGCTTTGCGAATTTCCATCAAAAGAACTGGTTTTAACTGTCGTATATGGATTTGGGAAAGAACCCATGCTCCTGCTCTCCAACCTGAAAATGCAGGAAAAGAAAAGACTGTGCCACACCATCGCCAAAGTGTATCTGCTGCGGTGGCGGATCGAGGAATACTTCAGGTTCAAAAAACAGCAGTTTGAACTGGAGGATTTAAGGGTTATGTCCTTACACTCCATCCGAAACCTGAACCTGCTCGCAATGTTGGCGGTGGGTTATATCAGCCTTACTACAGATGTCCATAGGGACAGCATTTTCCTTTCGGAATTAAAGGAATGCTCCAAAAGGATCTATGGAATGCCACAGTTTATCTTTTATGCCATCGGATATGCATTGAAATATGTGCTGTCTATGAGCCGTTCCGGCATTGGCAGTTTCCTGCCGTCAAAAGCCCGATCACAACAGATAACCCTGTTTGAATACTTTAAAATAGCTGACTGTGGGATATGAGGGCTTTAAAAATGGGGAAACTCAAAATAAAGTGGTATTGACAATATCACCGTTTGAGAGTACGATTGATGAAAAAGTAGGCGATAAAGACGAGAATAAATCATGGTGGGGAAAAAGAACTGGAGAAAAGAGAAGCTTTTAAACTGATAAATTGCTGATAGAGAATGTGCAGCACCTGAATACAGCACTAGGGAAGAAAATATCACATATGGGAGGCCTATATAGGGAATAACAGTGAGGGAACTGTTCTAATAAAAAATATGGAGATTAGTTATGACGAATAAAAAAAAGATCGATTATGACCGTATT
This sequence comes from uncultured Lachnospiraceae bacterium, assembly GCA_947626715.1. GTDB lineage: Bacteria > Bacillota > Clostridia > Lachnospirales > Lachnospiraceae > VSOB01. The sequence continues at coordinate 19,415 of CANQTG010000022.1, forward strand.
TTCCTAATTGATATAAAAAAATGGGAACTTCCTATGGTGGTATGCATAGGAATTTTGATTATTTTTGGAATTGTATATAAAGCGGGCTCCTTGGAAACGGGATACCATTTTCTGGACGATCATGAAATCATTCTGCAGAACGAAGTGCTCAGGACGGCTTCCGTTCCTTTGTACTGCGTCATTGGAAGGGTCATTCGAGACGATCTTTGGTGGCGTTTTCGTCCCTTTTATTGGGTGGAAAGAATTCTTTTGGTATATTTTTTCGGAACCGAATTTATTTATTGGAATTATTATATTGCAATAAAGGGAGTTATAACATTTTGTCTCCTGTATTTTACCTCAAGATATCTGAAATATCCAAGGATTATCAGCCTTCTTTTTCCTTGTGTAATTATGCTGGGCCATCAATTCACTCCATGGTACCGCAACGGAAATCAGGAGAGTCTTGGCCTTTTGCTTTGTGCGTTCACGTTGCTTATGATCGCAATGCAGCATTATTATAGAAAGTATCGAAGTCCGGTTTTTAATATTCTGATTGTCATAGGTGCTATCTTGTGCGGTCTTTCAAAAGAAAGCTTTACTTTGATGATGCCCGCCTTTATTGCGCTGAAGCTATGGTTGGAATTTTGCCGGAAAGAAGAGAGACATTCTGTATCTTCTTTGCTGAGCTGTTTTCGCAGCAATATGCCGGTTTATCTTTCTATCCTTATTGCAATGGGAATTTATGTCTATATGATCGTATTTCAGGTGGGGGTCGACAACGTCAGCTATGCCGGTTTTCACAAGGGGACGCCCCTACTGGAATACTGGCAGCATACCTGCTATAATCTCTCTGTGTATTTGAGGTCATATTCTCTCTTGGCCTTGTTCATTCTTTTTTTGGCGGTGATGTGCCATGTGCATAGCAACATAAAGAAACTGACTGTCTGGAAATATCTGGGGGGGGCGGCCATATGTATTTATATTCTTGCCACGCAATTGTTGCTGCATGCTAAAAGCTTTATGTGGGAAAGATATATTATCCCCTGGATAGTCGGGTATGCATTTCTCTTTGTTTTGATCGGTTTCCGATATTTTCAGGATAATACCATACAACGTCTGCTTTTTATAGCCACGATATCCGTGTTTGTCATGAAGGGAGCGTCCCAGTCCTACTCTATGGCTTTATCCTATGCATTGGACGGTCAGGCAATACAAGATTATTTTCAATGTATCATGGAGCATACGGAAACGGACAGTAAGATAATCTGTGCCTTTTATGACGGAGAGTTGAATCTGGCCACGGAGTCTTATCTGGAAGTGCATGACCGCACCCATACATATACTTATTCTAACGCTGAACATTCCATATCCGACATGGTGAAGCTTAATGAGGAGCATTCGGAAGAGTTATCATGGGACAATGCGGATGTCGGCGTATGCTATGGCTATCAGGAAGAAGAAATTGCGAATTTAATGGGATTTTCGGAAAAATCTGAGTACACTGCCGAGCCGTTCGGCAACTATTGTGTTATCTATGGCAATGTTGATTAAGAACCAGGCTGTTACTCTTCTCTTCAGCGGCTACCCGTTCTTGCTTCCGGATAGCGTTCGTCAACGCTTTTTCATGAGTTTCCGTACTTTGTAATAAGGTGAAGACAAAACAACTGCCGGGAATGTTCCGTTGTTATCGTTTTGAAACGCCAGACAGGAGAGCAAAAAACGGGAGTACTCGAATAAGTCCCATCAGGATCGGGCAGATGAAGGAGCTTATTTTGTTTTGTCTAATTCAGATGATCGGTTTCAGGCGGAGTTGGTGGAATACAGGGTGGCTTGTCTTAAACCAAAGTCTGACGCCTTCTTTTGCATAGGAGAGGATCCCAGAGATACCTTTTGCCAGCTGGTAATAGCAGAAATGTATCCTTTTTTATGGGCACCGCTTTCTACAGGATGGAGACTTTTAAGGCATTTGTTTTCAGTTTCATGGAAATATGGTCCAGAAATGCCATGTACAAAGTAATGTAAAAATTCAATGCGTTAATGGTAGCAAGTTTCTGTACTTGGAAATTTTTAAAATGGAACATCTGTTTTTTGGAATGGAAATATTCCTCAATGCGTCATCTGGAAAAGTATAGCTTTGCAATTCTTTGACCGGATCTTCTGATTGGTGGCAAGCATCATGGGGCTCTGTAATGCCGTAGACTAGAGGTACCCTGATCTTTCCTTTGCACTGGTTGCGGAGTTGGGTTGTGGGAATCTATTTCCTGTGAAAAAGCAGCTTGCGTTTTGTGGTAAGGTGGGCTGTGGGAGACATTGACAAAGGAGAGGCAAGTCTGGTAAACTTTTCAAAATAAAGAGTACAGGAGGATAAAAAATGGGTCAGATAATTGGAGAAGGCATTACTTTTGACGATGTACTGCTGGTTCCGGCGTATTCTCAGGTCGTGCCCAATCAGGTGGATCTGTCTACATGGCTGACGAAGAAGATCCGTCTGAATATTCCGATGATGAGCGCGGGTATGGATACGGTCACGGAATACAGAATGGCGATCGCGATGGCAAGGCAGGGCGGTATCGGCATTATCCATAAGAATATGTCGATCGAGGAACAGGCCGAAGAAGTCGACCGGGTCAAGCGTTCCGAGAACGGCGTTATCACAGATCCATTTTCCCTGACTCCTGAGCATACGCTAGGGGACGCGGACGCGCTGATGGGGAAATTCCGCATTTCCGGCGTGCCGATCACGGAGGGGCATAAGCTGGTCGGCATTATCACCAACCGCGACCTGAAATTTGAGACGGATTTCCATAAAAAGATCAAGGAATGCATGACCTCGGAAGGGCTGATCACCGCCAGAGAGGGGATCACGCTGGAAGAGGCGAAGAAGATACTAGGCAAGGCCAGAAAGGAAAAGCTCCCGATTGTCGATGAGAATTTTAATCTTAAAGGTTTGATCACGATCAAGGATATCGAAAAGACGATCAAGTATCCGCTGGCGGCGAAGGACGAGCAGGGCCGGCTGCTGTGCGGCGCGGCTGTAGGAATCACTGCGAACGTGCTGGAGCGGGTGGACGCGCTGGTCAAGGCCAAAGTGGACGTTGTCGTGCTGGACAGCGCGCACGGGCATTCCGAAAACGTACTGCGTTGTCTGCATATGATCAGGGAGGCGTATCCCGATCTGGACGTTATTGCCGGGAACGTAGCGACGGGAGCGGCTACCAAAGCGCTGATCGAGGCGGGCGCAAGCGCGGTCAAGGTCGGGATCGGGCCGGGCTCGATCTGTACGACCCGCGTGGTGGCGGGGATCGGCGTACCGCAGATCACGGCGATCATGGACTGCTATGAAGCGGCGAAAGAATACGGGATCCCGATCATCGCGGACGGCGGGATCAAATATTCGGGTGATATGACGAAAGCGATCGCAGCGGGCGGCAATGTCTGCATGATGGGAAGTATTTTCGCGGGCTGCGATGAGAGCCCGGGTACGTTCGAGCTGTTTCAGGGCAGGAAATATAAGGTATACCGCGGTATGGGTTCTATCGCCGCGATGGAGAACGGCAGCAAGGACCGTTATTTCCAGTCTGACGCCAAAAAGCTGGTGCCGGAAGGCGTGGAAGGGCGCGTCGCCTATAAGGGGACGGTAGAGGATACCGTGTTCCAGCTCATGGGCGGGCTGCGCTCGGGCATGGGATACTGCGGAACGGCTACGATCGAGGAGCTCAAGCAGAACGGGAAGTTTGTCAAGATATCGGCGGCCGCACTCAAGGAAAGCCATCCGCACGATATCCATATCACCAAAGAAGCGCCGAATTACAGCGTCGATGAATAAGGAAAATACGGATCTTCCGGCAGGGAGCCGTAATTATAAAAAGGGGGCTGCCGCAAAATAGGGAAATCCTATGGAGCGGCAGCTCCCGTTTTTGTTTTTAGGAGGTTAGGAGCAGGCGTGCCCTCGGCGAAAGGAAGTCCGGCAGGGCTGCCCGCAGAGGATCACTGCGGCTCTTGCAGAAGCTGCAGCTCAAAGCGGTTGTCATCCGATCTTTCATGGTCGTCGATCAGGTCGCTTTCCGCAACGAGGAAGGGCTTCCCCGAAAGCCCAAAAAGCGTCCGGTATTCCTCGGCTTTGTCGATCTGGTGCTCGGGACTCTGGCGGCAGAGATAGTTCCCCGACGGAAGAAAGTGCAGACGCTTGTCCGTGCAGTCCGTATAATTTTCCACTTGAACGAAAATATATGTTTGGATGCCGCCGTCTGGATCGTATTCGCGCACGATGCCGGAAGGATAGCTCGCGGTCATGCCGAGAAGCTGTGCGAGCATGAAAAGACGCAAGATCTTCTGACCGTAATTCCCGTTATCTTCCTCGGCGAGCGGGGCGGTCAGTATGGCTCTCTGCGGGATCTTGCGCCGGGTAAATCCTTCGCGCTTTAGTAATTCCTCCAGAGAAGGGGACGGAGCTTTGGAAGCGGCGGGCGCAGATACGCGGACAGGCGCGGGCTTCGCGCCGCTCTCCTGCGCGGCAGAGGCCGGAACCGATTTTCCGTCTAACATCTGCAGGGCCGTCTGTACGCTGCTGAGACGGCGGCGGATATCCATGATCTTCTGCTCCGCCAATAGCTTGCCGTCGTAAAGGAGCTCCTGAAGGTTAAAATTGCCGTGCGCGTCCCGGTATTTTTCAAAGTCGCGCAGGGGGATCCCCAGTTCGATACACAGGCTGATCGCATCCAGCAGATAGAGCTGCTCTTCCTTATAATAGCGGTAATTGGTATCTTTATTGATATAAGCGGGGCGGAGCACGCCGATCCGGTCATAATAACGAAGCGATTTGATGCTGACGCCCTTGCGTTTGGAAACGGCGCCGATAGAGAGATAGCCCTTCATGATAACCTCCTGCTGATCTGGTCTAAATATAGCATATTTTCGTGAAATATGCTATACTTTTTACGATTGGGGAGAGAGATTGTCTATGGGAGGCGGATCGTATGTCCGGTATTTTATATGATGCAAGGAGGATCAAGATTTATGAGGCCATGAGGGAGCTTTGCACGGCGGCGGGTATGGACGGAGAATGGGGCGACGGGCTCTGGGGAGAGCTGCTTATGGACGGCGGGCTGATGGAAGAGATGGTATACTATCTGGAGCACCACTGCTTTCTGGGGAAAAAAAGCGTAGAGGGCTATACGCTGATCGACCTGTTTGTCTGGGAGATGGATATCTATAACCTGATAGCCGACTGCGGGAAAAATACGGAAAGCTGCAATAAGGAGACGATGGTGCTGCGGGCCTTCCGCACGATGGCGGAAATGGAGAAGGATCCCGAACATTACAAAAAGAGACTGTCGGAAGGATTCGGGATGGATAAATATCTGTAAGGAGTTTTTAGATGACGAGATTTGAATTTACAAAAGGGCTGCGTCAGGCGCTTTCGGGAAGGGCGAGCCATACGGTGGTAAATGAAAACGTGGCGTATTATGAGAAGTATATCGACACGGAACTGGGGAAGGGAAGGACGGAAGAGGAGATATTGAACGAGCTCGGCGACCCGAGGCTGATTGCGAAAACGATATTGGAAACGGCGGGAAAAGAGGAAAAGGATCGTGCGGGCGGGGAGGAGAGAGAGCGGTATGCCTCCGGCGGCAGAGTGTTCCGTCTGCCGATGTGGCTCGCGCTTTTGCTCGTGCTGCTGATCTGTATCCTGCTTTTGCAGCTCGCGGGATATATCGTCTCTCTTTTGCTTCCGGTCGCGCTGCCTGTGCTGGCGCTGATCCTCGCGGTCCACTATTTTAGGCGCAGATAGGATCTGCCGATCCCGCCTGTATGCGGCGGGAGAAAGGAAAACGGCCCGTCAGGGGGAACTGACGGACCGTTTTGAGGGGAGTATAAATAATAAATATATAAGGGTTGCAGATAAAGAAATTGGAGTATTCCTTCATCTGTTTTAGTATTATATCTCATCTTTTTGAAACTTGCAATACTTTTGCACTAAAAAATTAGGAAATTTTTCCTATTTTTTTTTCTAAACAGGCTTTTTGCAGATTCCCTGTATATATTTTTCGGAAACAGGAATACTAAAACCGTAACCAATAACAAGCAGGAGGAATGCAAAATGTCTAAGAATGATTACAACCAGAACGAGAAGCAGAACTACCAGAACAGCCAGTCTCAGGATAAGAGCAGCGGTTCGAACAGCACGAACAGCTCCAACAGCCAGAAGAACCAGAGCAATAATCAGAAAAATAACTACTAAGCGGAACCCGGCGTCATGCCGGGGTACATAAAAATCTCTGCTTCCCTGACGATTCAGGCCGCAAAAACCATTTGACACGTCTGCGGCGGGACTATAAGATAAACATATGAAGAGTTGGGAATGGATCGCGCCGTGCCATTTTGGATTGGAAGCGCTCTTAAAAAGGGAAATTACAGAACTGGGGTATGAGATCGCCTCTACGAGCGACGGGCGGGTCTGCTTTTACGGAGATGCGCTGGCCTGCGCGCGCGCGAATATTTTTTTAAGGACAGCGGAAAGAGTCCTGCTCAAAATCGGGAGCTTTCATGCGGAGAGCTTTGAGGAGCTCTTTCAGGGGACGAAGGCGCTGCCGTGGGAAGAGACGATCCCGCGGGACGGTAAGTTCTGGGTCGCGAAGGCCGCCAGCGTAAAAAGCGCGCTGTTTAGTCCGTCCGATATCCAGTCCGTTATGAAAAAGGCCATGGTGGAGCGCCTAAGGAGCGCCTATCATATCGACTGGTTTGCGGAGGACGGCGCGTCTTTTCCGATACGGGTCTTTCTGCACAGAGACGAAGTGACGGTAGGGTTAGATACCAGCGGCGAATCCCTGCATAAACGGGGATACCGGAAGCTGACGGCAAAAGCGCCGATCGCGGAGAATCTGGCCGCGGCCCTGATCATGCTGACGCCGTGGAGACCGGACCGCATTCTGGTCGATCCGTTCTGCGGTAGCGGGACGATCCCGATCGAGGCCGCTATGATGGCTGCCCATATAGCGCCGGGAATGAACCGCAGCTTTACTGCAGAGGGCTGGTCGCACCTCATAGCAAAAAAAAATTGGTACGAGGCGGCCGACGAGGCCGGTGCGTGTCTTACGCCGGACGCGGATACGGATATTCAGGGATATGACATAGACGAAAAGATGATATCGATCGCGAGAGCCAATGCGCGGCTGGCCGGTGTGGAGAACCTGATCCATTTTCAGAGGCGCGATGTGGCGCAGCTGCGTCATGCGAAAAAGTACGGCTTTTTAATTACGAACCCGCCGTATGGGGAGCGGCTTTCGGAAAAGGAGGAACTGCCTGCGCTGTACCGGACGCTGGGGGAGCGTTACCGGGAACTGGACTCGTGGTCGTTGTATCTGATCACCTCTTATGAGAAGGCAGAGAGGGATATTGGCAGAAAGGCGGATAAAAACCGTAAGATCTATAACGGAATGATGAAAACATACTATTACCAGTTCTCCGGGCCCAAACCGCCGGATCGGAAAAGGCGGGAGCTATGAAGCAGGAAACGTTATTAAAGTGGATGTTAGCCGCCAGTATCCTGTTTTCAGCCGTGTCTATGACGGTCATGCTGTATTTCTCGGCGACGAAAACGATCGTTATCGCGGAAGAGACGGCGCCGGAGCAGGCGCAGGAAGAGCGCGTGTCAGGAGAGAGGGAGAAGGAGCGCCTGCATTTTCAGGCAGGCGGGAAGGAAACGGAGCTCAGGATCCCGCTCCCTGCAGAGATACGGGCGGATAATATCGTGATCGAGAACCGTTATTTAGAGCACAGCCTCAATATCATACTGACCGGGAAATACCGGGAATTTTATACCGGACATGCCCTGCTTGGGAGCGATACGAGAGTGACGGGAGGATTTGTCTGCGAAGAGGGGGAAACGACCCGCTTACAGATCCTTCTCTCGGGGCCATACGAGCACCAGTATATCTTTGAAAACGGTACGCTTGCGCTTACCTTTGCAAGGCCCTCCGAGTTGTATGACAAGATCGTCGTGCTGGACGCGGCGGGCGGAGGAAGTGAGACGGGGCGCATGGGCTGCGGGCTGGCGGAAAAGGATATCGCGTTAAAGATCACGGAGCTTATCATGAAAAAGCTGGCGGATACCGATATCCGCGTATACTGTACCCGAACGGATGACGTGGACGTGAGCGCGCAGGAGCGCAGCGGTTTTGTTAAGGATATGGAAGCGGATCTTTTGGTCGGCATTCGGGCGGGAGCGGACGAAAACGATGCGGATCGATGCGGGATACAGAGCTTTTACAATGCGGATTATGTGATCCCGGAGTTTGGGAATGCGGAACTGGCGGACTTATTGGAACGCGGCGCTGTAAAGGCGGGGAAAGGCAGGGCGAACGGCCTGTATGAAGCACCGGATACGGATATCCTGCTGCGGAATGCGCAGATACCGGCGGCGGCGATCGAGCTTGGCTATCTGACCAATGAGGAGGAGGCGGCGCTGCTCTCCTCTTCGGCCTATCAGGATAAGCTGGCGGAGGGGATCGCCGACGCGCTCAAAGAGGCGTTTGCACGTAAACGGCCGCATACATAGGAGAAGGATGAAATGAAGCGGAAAGTGGTATTTGCCACAGGCAACGAAGGGAAGCTGCGGGAGATACGGATGATCCTTGCAGACGTGCAGATAGAGCTGCTCTCTTTAAAGGAAGCGGGCATTTTGCTAAAGGCCGAGGAAAACGGCAGTACGTTTGAAGAGAATGCGCGGATCAAGGCAAGAGCCTGCAGAGAGCAGACGGAATGTATGGTGCTGGCGGACGATTCGGGGCTTGAGATCGATCATTTGGGCGGGGAACCGGGCGTTTATTCAGCAAGGTATTTGGGCGAGGATACCCCTTACCATATCAAAAACGGCAGGCTGCTCGAGCGTATGGCGGGCGTTCCCGATCAGGAGAGGACGGCGAGGTTTCGCTGCTGCATTGCGGCGGTCATGCCGGATGGAACGGAATATACGGCGGAAGGGGCGGTCGAGGGACGGATCGGATATGAGGAAAGAGGAAGCGGCGGCTTCGGATACGACCCGATCTTTTATGTGCCGGAATTTGACGCGAGCTTTGCGGAATTAGACGCCGCGCAGAAAAATGCGGTAAGCCACAGAGGCAGGGCGTTAGAGAACATGAAAAACAAATTGCTGGCGGCAGGCGTCTGGGAAAGGACAGCGCCCTGAAAGAGCTGGAGATTTAGAAAAGCAAAGGCTTGGAGAGCCGGAGATTCAGAAAACCGAAGGGTTGGAGCGCAGAAGATTCAGAGAGCCGGAGATTCAAAAGCAGGAAAGCCGGGGCGGGTGGAAAAGATGAAGATATTGATCGTAAGCGATACGCACGGAAGCAACAGGAACTTTATCAAGGTGATGGATAAGCTGGATAATGTCGATATGGTGATCCACTGCGGAGATTTAGAGGGCGGGGAGGATACCATCAGCGAGTACGCCGGATGCCGGGTCGAGATGGTGGCCGGCAACAATGACTTTTTCAGCGACCTTCCGCGTGAAAGGGAGTTCCAGATCGGGAAATATCAGGTCTGGCTGACGCACGGGCATACCTACTATGTCTCTATGGGAAACGAGACGATCAAGAAGGAAGCGACGGCGAAGGGAATGGACATCGTGATCTACGGGCATACGCATAAGCCTGTCATCGACACCCGGGGAGAGGTCATCGCGCTCAATCCCGGCAGCCTTTCCTATCCGAGACAGGCGGGACGCAAGCCTTCCTATATCGTCATGGAACTGGATCAGGAAGAGAATGCGCGCTTTGACATATTCTTTTTGGAGAAGTAACGGGAATATTAACGATAAATAGATTGTGGCGGGAGGGCAATGCTATGCTGGCGGCAGTAAGAGGTATGGTACGTGGGAATACGGTTGTGATCGAGGATGAAGATATACGGGAATATGACGGAACGGAGGTTGTCGTTACATTGCTGGAGACCCCGAAATCCAAGAAGGAGAAAAAGCCGCTTGATCTGGAGGGCTTTGCAATGCCAAGTGAAAGAGGAAAGCATGTTGATGAATACATGAAGGAAATGCGTGAGAATGACAGATTATAAAAAAGTATTTATAGATACCGCTCCATTTATATATTTTATTGAAAAAGATGAAAATAATCCGCAGTATTATGATAAAGTAAAGAAATTTTTCTATGATTGTTATAATAATGATGTGGAGTTAGTATCATCGGCGATTACGATAGAAGAGTATCTGGTATTTCCGTATAAAATCTGCGCGCAGGAATATGTAGAGTTATTTGAGAAACTGATAATGACGCTTGCGGTAGAAATTGTTGTGATCGATGAAAGAATCGCGCAAAAAGCAGCGTATATCAGAGCGGAGTATCAGGGCTTTAAGGCGATGGATGCCTTACAGCTTGCGGCTGCAGTTGCTGCAGGCTGCGATCTGTTCCTGACAAATGATAAACAGTTGAGACGTTTTGATAAAATGAAATGTATTACTGTAGATGAGCTGGGCCGACAGCTGCGATAAGATATCCTGCCGCCGCTAAACCGGTTGACAATCGCAGGCCGTTATTATACAATATGACTTGCGCCGCGCCGTGAGATACGCGCGCGGGCCGT
>CANQTG010000023.1 GCA_947626715.1 uncultured Lachnospiraceae bacterium
AGCGAGAGGGGATTGCCCAGATACAGCTCCTTTTTCGTCTTAAACGAATAATTTAGGATCACCAGCAGCGGGAAGAGAAAGACCGCCGCTACGATGGTCATCAATATCTGCACCAGCAGCGTGCTTTTCGTGTAAGGCTGCGAGGGGATCTCTTCTTTTTGTTTTTTTCGGAATACCGCCATTATTGCTGCACCTCCCTGCTCTTTAAACCCTTTACCTGAATCAGCGCGACCAGCAAAAGCACCACTACTAACGATACGGACATGGCCGAGCCGTAACCGTACTGCCTGCCGCTGATCGCGGTCGCATAGGTCTGATAGATGACCGAAACGGAAGATCGGCCGGGGCCGCCGCCCGTAGAGGATACCAGCAGGTCATAGACCTTGAGAGAGCCCGTCGTAATACCGACCACGCAGATCGTGATCGCCGGCGCCAGCATAGGGATCGTCACGTTAAAAAAGCGTGTCCATGCATTTGCGCCGTCCACCTTCGCCGCTTCATACAGCTCCGCCGGAATGGACTGGAGCCCCGCGAGATAGATCAGCATCCAATATCCGATCCACTGCCAGTTATTCGCGATCAGAAGCCCCGAAAGCACCGTTTTGCTCTCCCCAAAGAGCAGAAAATTGATATTCGTGCCCAGCAGATCGTTGATCGCAGGCAGCACGTTGGAGAAAAGCTTTAACCAGACAAAGCCTACGATGACCGCGCTGATCAGACAGGGAACGAACAACGCGGTGCGGTACAGCTTCTGCGCTTTGATCCCGCTGTCCAGCGCCACGGCGAACACCAGCGCAAGGACATTTTGGATGATCGTGTTCCCGATCGTAAATTTAAAGGTAAACCACCATGCGTTGCGGAAATCGGAATCCCGAAACAGATTGATATAATTCTGCAGTCCGGCAAAAGGCTTTTCCGCCGAAAGGCCGTCCCAGCTCGTAAACGAATAGCGGAACGCCAGCAAGAGCGGAATGATCAGACCGATCGTAAAGATGATAAGCCCGGGAAGCACGAGGACCAGATATTGTTTTTCCATATTTTTTTCCATGCTGTTCCTGTTTTTCTTTTTCATATTCCCTCCGGTTCCATACGGAAATTGAAAGGAAGCGAAAAGGGGACTATGGCAAAATCGTTTCATTTTGCAGCGTCCCCTTTCGTTCCTGCTTGATACTATGCGTCGTTTTCCTTAATTCGCGCTGCTTGCGTCCACTCTGCCGTCGGAAGCTGCCAGAGCGTCCTCAAAGCTCTCGTCGCCCTGAAGCCATGCCGCGATATCCATTGCGTTCTCTTCCTGGAAGCCGCCCCATACGAGCTGATTGTTGCCCAGCGTTACGTCTACGACCATACCGTCCGCCGCATATTTGTCAACGTCGCTCTGGCACGGATTTACCCATGTCGGGCTCACGTCCTTGAGCATTGTCGCGGTCTTGGTATAATTGCAGATCTCCACAGCCAGATCCTTGTTGCCGCTCAATACGTCCAGCACGCAGTTGACCGCGTCCTGATGTTCCGTCGTCGCGCTCGTCATGATCGCGATGTTCGGCTCAAAGATCAGCTTGGAATCGCCGGTCTGGTTCGGGAACGGGAAGATACCGAAATCAAAGTTTTCGTCGATATCTAGGAAATTCTGGATCGACCAGTCGCCCGATACCTTCATGGCCGCCTCGCCGAGCACCATTCTCGCGTCGCAGTCCGTCTGCTCCGTGGAGAAGGTCTCGGGATACGTATTGTCATAGATCAGCTTATTGTACTGATAAGCCGTCTGCGCCGCCTTATCTTCGGAGAAGGAAACCTCTCCCGCGCGGAACTTATCACCCCAGTCGGGCGTCTTGTTAAATACATCGTTCATCATAAACTGCATTGTCACGTTGCCGATCGACCACGTATCTACCATATGGCTCGCAAACGGGATAATGCCCTTTGCCTTGCAGTCGTCGATGATCGCCTGCAGCTCCTCCTGCGTCTTGGGAACCTCCCATCCGTTTTCTTCAAACATCGCCCTATTGTAATATACGCCCTGATACTGCGCGTTGTATACCAGACCATAGGTGCTGCCGTCAAAGGTTACGTTCTCTCTCGCCGCATCCAGCCCTCTGTCAAGATAGGCCGTATCGATCGGAGCCAGCGCGCCCTGCGCCTGATAGGTCGCTACGTCCTGCGCCTTGCCGATGATGATATCCGGCAGGCCAGACTGCAGATACTGCTGCATTTTGGGGTGGAACTCGCCGTCCCAGCCTACGCATTCCCATTCCAGCGTAATATCTGGATACTGCTCCGCCAGCGCCTCGTCGATCATATCCTCGATACCGGCGTCCGTCGTAGACTGTCCGGCCAGTACCGTCAGCGTTACCGGGCCCTCCGTCTGTGCGGCCGCTTCCTCGCCCGCTTCTGCCGCAGACGCCTCTTCGCCGCTCTCTGCCGGAGCCGCTTCCTCGCCGCCCGCCGCCGGGGCCGCCTCCTGCGTGCCGCCGCAGCCTGCCAGAACGCCCGCTATCATAGCCGTTCCTAAGATCATGCTGATTACTTTCTTTTTCATAGCCTTCTCCCTTTCTGAAAGTGGTTTCCTGTTTCTGCTTACAGTTTACGCTTTCTTCGGGGGAAGACGTTAGGACAGATTTGAAAAAAACAGTTGCACTTTTTTGTGAAAAAAGCCGCCTGTCATGCGCTTACTTAGGCAAAACGCCCTCATCTGCGCGCCGCGCGGTACTCCCGCGGGCTCTTTCCCATGATCTTTTTGAATACCCTGCTGAAATACGCATAATCATCGTAACCCGTCAAAAATGCGATCTCCGTCAGGTTAATATTTTCATCCTCCATATATTCTCTGGCCTTTTCCACCCGCTTCTCCGCGATATAGAGCATTAGGTTTTTCCCCGTCTCCTGCTTAAACAGCCGGGAGAAGTACGAGCTTTCCATATTATATTTTTCAGAAAGCGACGCGAGCGTCAGTTCTTCATAATAATTCCTGTCGATGTATTCTGCCGCCGCTTTTATGATATCCCGAGCGCCGCCGTAGCCGACCTCGCTGCGGGATTCCGCCGCCGCCTCGTCCGCCATCTCCGTCACGATCCCGCAGATCGCCCCGATATCCAGCCGTTCCACCGCCTTATCCGCCAGCTCCGAGAGATTTTCCAGCTCCGGGATCACCTCCGCCCTGCCTTCCCGCAGGCAGTGATCCAGCAGCAGCGCGCAGATCCGCTTGATACTCTGGCGCACCTCCAGATAGCCCCAGCCCTTTTCCATGCAGTGGGAAAGCCCGATCCCTCCCTCTAAGATGAGCTCCTTTAACGCTTTCGTATTGCCGCTCTTTAACAGCGACCTTACCTGCATTTCCGCCTCTTCGCTCACGCGGTTCTCCATTTTGCGTCGGATGCGTTTCTCCTCTTCTCCGCTGAAGACCGCCTTATTCTCCCGGCTGAACGGCCGCGTCATCAGGGCCGAAACGCTCTGCACGTACGCGCTGCGTATGCTTTCCATCGTATAGCTGCGTTCGCTGACCGCAACCGTCACGGGGCCTTTCTGATCCGCCGCGAACGACTCTAAGATCCCAAACGCAGTTTTCCGCAGCTGCGCCGCGTCCCATTCCGTAATGATGATAAACTCGTTGGAACGGAAGATATAATTAAAGATCATCAGCTTTTCCGCTCCCGCCAGCCGCCGTATCCGGTCCTTGATCTGCCATGAGAGCAGATTCATATCGTGCCCGCTCTCTTCCATATATTTCTGAAATTCATGGATCTTGATCAGCATGACGCTAAAGCCCGCCGTCTCGCTTCCCTCCTCTAGGGCCAGAGCGGGCGGAAAGGGCGCGGGTTCCTTTTCCACCAGCATACTCAGCTCCCGATCCTGTATCATCGAAGCCGCCTTTAGGATACGCTCCCTGTCCGCCAAGCGTCTGCCGATGATCTCAAGCGCTCTGGAAACGGCGTTTACCAGATCGATCTTACTCACCGGCTTTAAGAGGTAATCGATCGCGCCCGCCATCAGCGTCTCCCGAACGTACTGGAAATCGTCGTAGCCGCTCACCACGAATACGACCGTATCGGGATGCCGCTCCATGATCGTCTTGACCAAATCCACGCCGTTTACAAAGGGCATATTGATATCCGTGATCAGGATATCCGCCGGCTCCTCCTCCATGCGCCGCAGCGCCTCCTCCCCGTTTTCCGCGGGCTTCATAAACGTAACGCCGTACTGCTTCCAGTCTATCATCGTCCTTAGCTTTTCCCGCGTCCAGTATTCGTCGTCCGCGACCAACAGTCTGTAGCTCATTTTTTCCATGCTTCCGCCTCTTCTATCTTTCTGCGCGGGATCCGCAAAAGCACGCGGCTCCCCTTGCCTACGGCGCTTTCGACAAACACCCCGTATTCCTCGCCGTAGAGCATTTTCATCCTTGCGTTGATATTGCCCAGCCCGATAGAGCTTCCCGACTCCATCGCGTCCCGATCGTTTTCCCTAAGCCGCCGGTTCATCTCCTCTCCGTCCATTCCCACGCCGTTGTCCGTTACGGAGACGAGCAAAAGCCCGTCCTCCTCCCACGCCCTGATTTCGACGGATTTCTCTCCGTGCTTATTCTTGAGCCCGTGATTCAGCGCGTTCTCGACTAGCGGCTGTAAGGAAAGGCGCGGGATAGAATCCTGCAATACGGCCTCCTCAATGTCAAACCCGTACTTTACCTCTTCCCGCATACGCACGTTCATGACAAAGATATAATTCTTTAAATGATTGATCTCCTTGACCACCGTGGAATAGGGATGCTTCATATCCAGACTGTAGCGGAAGATATTGGAAAGCGACTGGCACAGGGTACTGACGAGCTCGCAATTCTGTATGCTGGCGATACTGCTCATGGTCTCCAGCGTATTATACAGAAAATGCGGGTTGATCTGCGCCTGCAGGGCCTTGTATTCGGCCTTGCTTAAAAGAAGCTGATTCTCGTATTCCCTTCCGATCAGCCGCTCGATCTCATCTAACATTTTATTGAACTCTTCCCCGAGCTGCCCGATCTCGTCCTTGGAGCGGTAGCTTGCGCGCCGTCTGGTATCACCCGCCCGGATCCGGGACATCGTCTCCGTCAGCGCCTCTAGCGGCCTCGCAAGGCTCCTCGTGATATAGGTGATAAAAAGCGTGATCAGCGCCGTCACCGCCGTCGCCACCAGCAGCAGATTGCGCCCTAACATCTCTTGGCTCCTGTGCAAGAGCTCCTGCGGCATGATGGCATAGGCGTCCAGATTATAGCCCTGCTGCTGTACGCAAAACAGCACCTCCCCGCCGCCCGGTATGCTGCCGAGCTTCTCCGTTTCGCCGTCTCGGATACATTTCTCTATCTTCTCATAATGCGCCAGACTCTCCTTTTCGGCCTCTCCGACGGCATAGATCGCCCGGTCGCCCACGGGCTGCACCCATGTATAGGTCCCGTCGTCGATCTGGTATTTCTCCATGATCTTTTCCAGCGCTTTGCTGTCCACGTCGCAGACGATATAGCCTATCGTATCGTTCAGGCTGGTGGTATCGTATATCTTTACTGCGAAACGCACGATATTTTTTTCACGGTACGGATTATAATAGCTCGAGATCAGCATTTCCGCCTCGGAGGAAGCGGCGTATTCCTTTACCTTTTCCCCGTTATAGGACTCGTTTTCATAGATATCCCGCGGATAATTGTGCTTGGGCGTGACCGCCTTGCGGTATGTGCTGACGATCTCGTGCTCCGCGTTATAGATATAGACGGCCAGCACCCTGTCCGACGTAGAAAAATTTTCCGTCCCGATCGTATAGGCGAGCCGGTAGTAGTCCTCTCGCAGCTTCTCGATAGAGGTGCCGCCGCCCAGCTCCTTTAAAAAATCCCTGTCGTTATAGATCTTTACCAGCCCGCCCTCAATCTCGCGGATAAAGATCCGCAGCTCGTTCTGCATATTTTCTAACGTCCGGTATCCTGCGTTCTCCGCCTGCCCGTACAAAAGCGTGGAAGACGTCCTCTCAAACAAAAGTGTCTGGATCGCCAGCGCGGCCAGCGTGCTGCACAGACAGGCTAAAAGTATCTTCGTGCGCATCCGCAGTCTCATACGCATTCCTCCCTTGCGGAATCAAAAAGGCCGCCGCAAAATGAACTTTCCTTCTCAAAATCCATTCTGCGCCGGCCCTCTCTTCCTTTGATACGCCGTGCATTCTGCTTCGGGCAGCACCCATATGCGTTACCTCTGCAGCTGACTCCGCCCAGGCGCCCTCACGGCACACGAATGGTTCCGCTTAGTGCTGCTTTGTTCCCAACCTGACACGGTTCACGGATATCCGTTGCGTAAGACCCAGACTTCTACGTTACTTACAAAGGGCAGCCATACAGATCAAAGCTCTCAGTCAGAATATCACCCCTGCTGTAGCGGATTGCAGGTACAGGGTACCGCTATCACCCCGGCTGCACGGCTCTATCAGTATACTTGTTTTTGCGCGCAAAGTCAATGTTCCGCGCGCGATCCGTCTCAAAATCCGGCTTCTTTTTCTTTTACGTCCTTTTCTTTTTTGTTCCGAATGCGCAGCTCCCGGAAAAATTCCTTGAGCATCCCGCTGCATTCCTCTTCTAACACGCCTTCCGTCAGCTCCGCCTGATGATTGAAGGAGGGCTCCTGTAAGATATTCAGGATAGAACCGGCGCAGCCCGCTTTGGGATTCCTGCACCCGATCACCACGCGGGGGATCCGCGCCTGTACGATAGCGCCGGCGCACATCTGGCACGGCTCCAGCGTCACATACAGCGTGCAGCCCTCCAGCCGCCAGTCCTGTATCCGTTTTCCGGCTTTTTTGATCGCTGTGATCTCCGCATGGGCCAGCGTACTCTTATCCGTGTTCCTGCGGTTATATCCCCGCCCTATGACCCGATCCTGATACACGATCACGCAGCCGATCGGCACCTCGCCCAGCGCCTTTGCCTTCCTCGCCTGCTTTATGGCCTCCTTCATATATCTTTCATCTTCCGTCAATCGTCTTTCACCGCCTCCGAACCTGCATCAGGGCCGTCCGCCGGACCGCCGCCCCGCCCTTCACCGTTTCCTACCAGAAAATCCCGCCGCTCCCGGCAAAAAGCGCCGGAAAGGATACGCTTTCAGATCTCCACCTTACGCATATAATAGCCGAAAGCCCCCGGCTCCGCCGGACTGCCCGCCCCGGCTTTTTTATTCCCTCTGGCCGACATCGCAAAGCCTTCAAACCCAAACATCACGGCCACTTTTTTCTCCCTTTCCAGATAAGCGCCGGGAACCCCGATATAAAAGATCTCGCGCTCCGCCGTTCCGGTCTTTCCCAATATCACATGATGATAATTATAAAAGCTATGTAACAAAAAGCTGTTGCTGACAAGATTCTGATACTCTCTGCGCAGGATCACAAAGTCCTTCGGCGCGATGGTAATATACGCCTCCCCGTCCTCAAAGGGATGGCAGACCGGATACTGGCTGCAAAGCTGCTGCCACTTATCCTCATGCAGCGCTTCCTCCATCTGCGCCTCCTCTAACGGGGCGGGCGCTTCTATCCTCTGCTGCGCCGCTCTTACCGCCGCGGGCTCCTCCGCCCTTTCCTGCACGCCTCTTATCGGCGCGGGCTCCTGCGTTCTTTCCTGTACACCTCTTATCGGCGCGGGCTCTTCCGCCTGCTGCCGCGCTTCTCTGATCAGGATAGGCTCCTTCGCCCCTCTTCGCAGTATAGGCTCCTCCGTCCTTTCCTGCGTCTCTCTTACCGCCGCGGGGTTTTCCACCTGCTGCCGCGCCTCTCTTATCAGTTCAGGCTCTCCTGCCTGCTGCCGCGCTTCTCTTATCAGTTCGGGCTCCTCCGTAAACCGTTCCCGCCGCTCTGCCGCCGCAGGCGTATTTTCCTGCGCCCTTTCCTCCCCTTTTCCAAACAGCCCTTCCGGGATCTCTTCCCATTTCCAGACCGCTTCGCAATATCTGTTCTCGTGGATACGTATCTGCAGCTTATTTACGTCAAATATGCACAGGCCGTCCCCGTCCAGATTCTCTCCCGGAAAGCTGGAATTGTAATAGCCTGTCCCCTTATCTAGCAGGATCCGTCCCAGATGTCCCTTCCTTTTCCCGCAGGCATAGAGATCGCACATGCAGCTTTCTCTCTCTCCGGCGTCCCTGATATGCAGATCGAGCAGCGCCTCCCGGTCTTTGACCAGTAGCTTTCCGTATCCGCAGCTCTTCTTTTTTTCCCCATATTCATAATAATCAAAATACAAGATGATCTTTTTAAAATAAAACACCCCTGTCCCTCCCATCGTAAGCGTTTCCCTACGATTATTATATGCGGGGACAGGGCCGTAAAGACCTCAAAGCTTCCGTCTCCCATCAGGGATCGGAGTCCTCCTGATATTTCAGATAATTCAGCACCAGCAGGGCCACCCGGAATGTCAGCGCGTCTTCAAAATTTCTCATATCCAGCCCCGTAGCCTTCTGCAGTTTCTCGATCCGGTATACCAGCGTATTTCTGTGCACATAGAGCTGTCTTGCCGTCTCCGAGATATTGAGGTTATTCTCGAGCAGCTTACGCACCGTCGCTAGGATCTCCTCGTCGATCTCCTCCGGCAGCGTATCGCTTCCGAGCGCTTCCCTGACAAAGATCCTGCAGATATCCTTCGGCAGCCGGTGGATCAGCCTGCCGATCCCGAGCGCATGGTATGAGATCACCGCTTTTTCCGCATAAAATATCCTGCCGATCTCAGAGGCCTGCCTTGCCGTATCAAAGGAGAGCGGCAGCCCCTGCAGCCCGTCCACAGCCATGCCGCAGGCAACCCTTACGTTCGCCATCGCTTCCGTATTGACCATATCGACGATCATATCGGCGGTATCCTTCAGCTCCGCGTTCCTATCCCCGCCGCCTAAAGAGCGGATCAGCGCGAGATTCCTCTCGTCCGTTTCCAGCAGATAATTCCCGAAGCGTTCCGGGAACAGCCCCTTTAACAGCTCCCGGATCTGCGCCGTCTCCGATACCGTCTCTATCAGCAGGACGCCCTTGCCACCCTTTTCCGCGATATGCAGCTTTTGGGCCTGCCTATAGAGCTCGGGCGTCTGGATACGCCCCTGTATCAGATTTCGCAGAAAGGTCTCCTTGTCCGGCCTCTGCGCAGTAGCCAAAAGGAGCTGGCGCAGCTCGCTGAGCGCGATCCTGCCAACCGCCGTCTTATGCTCGCCGCCCTCCGCGCAGAGCAGATAAAGCAGAGTTTCCCCCTCCGCGAGCTTAAAGAGCGCATACTCGTCTCTCGCTTCCCACTCTAAGTCCGACTCCGCAAACAGCCTGAGCCATTCTTCCGGCGGGACTTGGCTGCCCTCTGTCGCCGCAATGGTGACGCCCTGCGCGTCCATAACGCGCAGGGCGATCCCTGTGATCTGTTTCAATTCTTCAATGCCTGACCGAATGGTTTGCGCTGACAGCATGATACTCCTTAATTCGTGATAACCTTTTCCGTCTCTTTATCAAATACATGGATCTTATCCACGTCAAACGCGAACTTCACCTTGCTCCCGCTCCTTGCCGTGGTACGGGGATCGACTCTCGCCGTGATCGGGAACTCGCCCAGATCAAAATACAGATATACCTCTGCGCCCAGAAGCTCATATACCCTGATCGTAGCGTCAAACGGATTCTTCATCTCGGGAGCCATGCTTGCGTCATATACGTCTTCGGGACGGATACCGAGCGTAACGATCTTTCCATGATAGCCGCCCTCTTTTACCTTCTTTGCCTTTTCCGCCGGAAGCTCGATCTTCAGGCCGCAGGTCTTGGCAAATACCTGATCTCCGTTTACTTCGATCTCCGCGTCGATGAAGTTCATCTGCGGCGAACCCATAAAGCCTGCGACGAAGAGGTTCTGCGGCTTCTCGTATAAGTTCTGCGGGCTGTCTACCTGCTGGACGACGCCGTCCTTCATAACGACGATCCTCGTCCCCAGCGTCATAGCCTCCGTCTGGTCATGGGTTACATAGATGATCGTCGCGCCAAGATTCTGGTGCAGCTTCGCGATCTCGATACGCATCTGCACACGGAGCTTTGCGTCCAGATTGGAAAGCGGCTCATCCATCAGGAACACCTTAGGGTTACGGACGATCGCACGCCCCATCGCGACACGCTGTCTCTGCCCGCCGGAAAGAGCCTTCGGCTTGCGGTCCAAGAGCTTCTCCAGATCGAGGATCCTCGCCGCGTTCTTTACCATCTCGTCGATCTTGTCCTTAGGCACCTTGCGCAGCTTTAAGCCGAACGCCATATTATCGTATACCGTCATATGCGGATACAACGCGTAGTTCTGGAATACCATCGCGATATCCCTGTCCTTAGGCTCCACGTCGTTCACTACCTTGTCGTCGATCTTCAGCTCGCCGGAGGTGATATCCTCCAGACCTGCGATCATACGGAGCGTTGTGGATTTCCCGCAGCCAGAAGGGCCTACGAAAATAATAAACTCCTTGTCTTCGATCTCCAGATTAAAATCCTTTACCGCTTCGAATCCGTTCGGATACACCTTGCAGATGTTCTTTAAAGATAAACTTGCCATTTTTTGTCCTCCGTTTTGTCATGCGTTATAATTTCCATCTGTTCTCAGTATAGCTGTCAGGCCGTTTCCCCGCCATGCTCCGATTTCACAAAATTTTGGGGATTTTCTATACAGATTGCCCAACGTCCCCCTCCTCCGGCGGCTCTAGGCGTTTAAAGATCCCGGAATAAAGATAGGCGCTCAGATACGCCGGCGCAGAGATCCCAAACAGAAAGATCAGCGGCAGGAGCCGAACCAAAAACACCCAGTAGAGCGCCGCAAAGGCCGCGTATATGAGCAGGAGGCAGATCGACTTCGGAAGAT
Source organism: uncultured Lachnospiraceae bacterium (assembly GCA_947626715.1). Taxonomy (GTDB): domain Bacteria; phylum Bacillota; class Clostridia; order Lachnospirales; family Lachnospiraceae; genus VSOB01. The sequence continues at coordinate 10,844 of CANQTG010000023.1, forward strand.
TGGAGATCCCGATCAGGCAGGCGTTTTTGACCGTGTTCTTGATACTGTTGTCAAATCTGGACAACAGCGGCAGCCAGTAGATACTGCTGCAGAGGAAAAAAACAAAGACCGCGCACAGGCCGATCCGCATGATGTCCGCCGCGCCGCCCTCCATCATGGAAAGGAAATAAAAATCCCCCGCCGCCACCGCCCAAAGCAGCAGCATGAGCAGCCAGAGCGCCGTAGCCTGTAAAAAGTTTTCCTTAAACGATTTAAAATAGCTTCTGGTCAGATAGCCTTCTTCATTCCGCACCATTTTGATCGTTACATAGTGCAGCGCCGTCAGCGCCGCCCCCGCCGTAACGACGGGGATACAGCACACGACCGTCAGCAGGTTCAGCCAGATCAGATCCCCGACCCTGCTCAGAAACGACAAAAGCGGGCTGTCAAGATCAAACAGACGACTCATATTTCCTCCCCCAGATTACTGTCCACAAGGAGCTTGTATTTATTGTTGATCCGCATGTGCATTGCCAGATATTCCTTCGTTTCCATCTGTATCTGCTCTTCGATCTTATCATAGCGCCGCCACAGGGCATGTACGACGAGTTCGTCCATTCTCTCCCTGTCCGCCATCTTCAGCAGGATATTGATGATCTCATCCTTACTCATCGCCGGTCTGTGCGGCGTTTTGTTCATCATGGTCATCACGCTGTCCGCAGTCTGCAGGATATACTGCATTTGCGTCATCTGCTGTTTGCGCAGCCCGTTCGGATAGCCGCTGCCGTCCATCTGCTCATGGTGCGCCGCGATGATATCCACGACTTCCTTTTCCAGAAAATATTTCCTGTAAATATGTAAGCCGATATTGACATGCTTCGCGATCGCCGCCTTTTCCGCTTGGGAAAGCTCCCCTTCTTCTTCCTTTAAGAGCTTTTTATCCACGGAAAGCAGCCCTACGTCATGGAGCAGGGCGGAAAACCCGATCACCTCTTTATCGCGCAGGGTCAGATCCAGCCCGTCCGCTATCCCCTCCGCAATCGAGCAGCACATAAGCGCCTCTACCGTCAGCATTTTGGTCTTTAAGCTGTAGCAGTGCGCCACAAAGCGCATCAGGTTCTCCTTTTCCGCGTTGGTGAACAGCGTATATTCCATATATTTATGTAATTCATCCTTATATTCGCCCGATATGATATGCTCCAGCATACCGTCCTTACGGGCGCATTTTAGGAGCAGCATTACCGCTTCCGGCAGGTATTTGTCTCCTACGCCGTTTTCAAAGACATTGTAGTCGATATTCCTCCCCTCTCTGCGGTAGAGCGTATCCACGTCCTCGAGCAGGCGCAGATACATGGCGATCTTGCTGTACTTATAGTTCATCCGGTTTATCTTGGAATAGGGCAGATGATGGTACATGATAATATCGGAACGCAGCCCGAACGGAGAAGTATTTTTCAGAAAGAGCGAGCCGTATACCGCATGGGGATTGCTGCTTTTTTCCTCGTCGTAGTCCAGATCCTCCGTGATCGCTCCCGTCTTATACGCCCCGATATCATGGATCATCGCAAGGAACAGAAATTCCGCGACCTCATATTCGTCATAATCTCCCTTTTGTTCCAGCATCCGCATCAGCATATAGGCGACGCGCATACCATGCTCGATCGGCCTTTCGTCGATCAGGCTCAGTGTATCGCATATCATATAGCAGATATCAGTACTGCTGATAAAATCCATTGCCCGCATAATCTATCCTCTTATCCCCCGATTCCCCCTCAGGACATCTCTATCCGATATTCCATCGGCGTATAGCGGATCCCATCCTGCTGTATCTCAACGCCGGTATCATGGAATCCAATCTTATGATAAAACCCGAGCCCATAGGGGGAGGCGTTCACCGTGACCCGCGATATCCCCATCTCCGCGGCCAGATAACGGCACAGATAGTCGATCAGGGAACGCCCCACGCCCCTGCGGTGATATGCCTCGTCAACAAACAGCAGGGAAATATGGCTCGCCAGACGCAGCGTGATCATTCCGATCATGCGCTTTCCTTCCATCGCCACGACCAGATCATAGCTGCCGGCCAGAAACATACGGCGCAGCGTAGCGTCCGTGATAAAGTCCCGAAAGCTCTTTACTCCCTCCGGCGTGTAGTCGTCCGCTTCAAATTTTAGAAATGTCTTCCATGCAAGATCCATCGCTTCCTGCCATTCGTCCCGATATGCCGGTCTAAGTTCCCACGGAAGCTTCGTATTTTCCATCGTCCCATCTCCCCGCCTTTTCTATCATCATATCGGATTTTGGGGGTAATTACAAGTACTATCCCGTCTCCGCCCGCTCCCGCGAGCCGTTTAGCAGATCTCGGCTCCGGCCGGCATCTCCCTCTCCGGGACAACGAGCGCCAGATTCCCGTCCGCATCCTCCGCGCACAGGAGCATCCCTTCGGAGACTACGCCCGCCAGCGTCGCCGGTTTCAGGTTCACCAGCACCATGACCTTTTTGCCTACCATTTCCTCCGCGGAATAATGCTGTTTGATGCCGGATACGATCTGCTTTACCTCGCTGCCGATCCTGACCTTTGAGCAAAGCAGCTTTTTGGATTTTTTCACTTCTTCGCAGGCGATGATCTCGCCGACCTGAAACTGCAGCTTTTCAAAGTCGGAATAGTCGATCTCGGGCTTTGCCTCTATGTCGATAACAGGCTCCTGCGTTTCCGGCTCTTTCGCGCCCTCCTGCGCTGCTTCCTTTTCGGCCGCCATCGCTTCCGCCCTTTCGATAACCTCCTTCACGTCTAAGCGTGCGAACAGGATCTCCGGCTTGTCCGTCACCTTCGTGCCGGAAGGATATAATCCGAACGTATCCAATTCGTCGAAGCCGCGCAGGGAGGTATGGAATTGCGCCGCGATCTTCTGCGCGGTACTAGGCATAAAGGGCTCCAAGAGAGAAGCGCCGATCACAATGCTCTCCGCCAGATGGTAGAGGACCGTCGCAAGCCGGTCTTTTTTGGCCTCGTCTTTCGCCAGCAGCCACGGCTGCGTTTCATCGATATATTTATTGCAGCGTTTAAAGAGCGCAAAGATCTCCGTGATCGCATCCGCCACGCGCAGCTCGTCCATTTTTGCCTTTGCCTTAGGCAGCGCGGCGCATACGAAAGCCTTCAGATCCGCGTCCACATCTTCTATGACGCCCTTATCGGCCACAACGCCCCCAAAGTATTTATTGCTCATGGAAACGGTACGGTTCACCAGATTCCCGAGCGTATTGGCAAGATCGGAATTCAGCCGCTCCGTCATCAGCTCCCATGAGATCACGCCGTCATTTTCAAAGGGCATTTCGTGCAGTACAAAATAACGCACGCCGTCCACGCCGAATACCTCTGCCAGATCGTCCGCGTACATGACGTTCCCCTTCGATTTGCTCATCTTCCCTTCTCCCTGAAGGAGCCACGGGTGCCCAAATATCTGTTTGGGCAGCGGCTCGCCCAGCGCCATTAAGAAGATCGGCCAGTACAGCGTATGAAAGCGTATGATATCCTTCCCGATCAAATGCAGGTCGGCGGGCCAATACTTATGATACTGCTCCGAGCTGTCCCCGCCGCAGTCATAGCCGATCCCCGTGATATAATTGCTCAGCGCGTCCAGCCAGACATATACGACGTGCTTATCGTCAAAATCGACCGGGATCCCCCAGCGAAACGAGGTTCTGGATACGCACAGATCCTGCAGCCCGGGCAGGAGGAAATTGTTCATCATCTCATTTTTACGAGACACCGGCTGGATAAATTCCGGATGCGTATTGATATGCTCGATCAGCCTGTCCGCATATTTGCTCATTCTAAAGAAATACGCCTCTTCCTTTGCCGGTTTTACCTCCCTGCCGCAGTCCGGGCACTTGCCGTCCACGAGCTGGGACTCCGTCCAGAAGGATTCGCAGGGCGTGCAGTATAAGCCTTCATAGGAGCCCTTATAGATATCGCCCTGCTCGTAAAGACGTTTGAATATCTTCTGCACCTGTCTTTCATGATCCGTATCCGTCGTGCGGATAAATTTATCATAGGAAGCGTCCATCAGATCCCACAGGCCCTTGATCGTCCCGGCGACGCCGTCCACAAATTCCTTCGGCGTCACGCCGGCTTCCTGCGCTTTTAATTCGATCTTTTGTCCGTGCTCATCCGTCCCCGTCTGGAAAAATACGTCATATCCTTCCTTCCTTTTAAATCTGGCGATACTGTCCGCCAATATGACCTCATAGCAATTCCCGATATGCGGTTTCCCCGACGTATAAGCGATCGCTGTCGTGATATAATACTTTCCTTTATTCATCGTTTTTCCTTCCTTCCGGTACGTTCTGTGCTTTTTATAAGATTAGCACACTCCGAACCCGCCGTCAAATCGGGCTTCTCCCGACCGCAGGGGCGCGCGCCCCGTTCGCGCAAAGCTCGATTGGCCCGTCCGTGCAAAAGGCGGCTTTGAGAAGGATCTTCTTCCCAGAGCCGCCCTTTTTTATCTTTTCAGGAAAAGCCTTTTGCGCCGTCCCTTCCCGGATACGTATCTTACATCAGCGCTTTGATATTCTCCGTGATATCGCCCCGAAAGACCGCGCTCCCGGCCACGATCACGTTCGCGCCGGCCTCTTTCACGACGGAGATATTTCCCGTTGTAATGCCGCCGTCTACCTCCAGATCCGTATCCAGCCCGCGGGCTCTTAGGAGCGAGCGCGTCTTGCGTATCTTTTCCGTCGAAGAGGGAATATACTTCTGCCCGCCAAAGCCCGGTTCCACCGTCATCAGCAGGATCATGTCCGCCTTTCCCAGATACGGCTCCAGCGCCGAAACCGGAGTCGCCGGTTTGATCGACAATCCAGCCTTACAGCCCGCCTTATGGATCCGCTCTATCGTCTCCATAGTCCGCTCCCCCGCCGCTTCCAGATGAAAGGTGATGATATCCGCGCCGAGATCGGCGAACTCCTCCACATAGCGGATCGGTTCCACGATCATCAGGTGTACGTCGAAGAGCAGGCCGGAATTTTTACGGATAGAAGCGAGCACCGGCATCCCGAACGAGATGGAAGGGACGAACACGCCGTCGCAGACGTCGAAATGCAGATACCTTGCTCCCGCCCGCTCAACCTCCTGAATCTGCCGCCCCAGAATATTAAAATCCGCGGCCAGAATTGATGGGGAAATGATTACGTCCATATCCGCTCCCAACTATCCTTTTACAAAGGCTTTTGTCGTTTCGTAAATGCCGCTGCCGTCCAGACCGTACTTCTCGACCAGAGCGGCGGCCGTCCCCGACTCCCCGAAAACGTCCTGCATACCGATCTTACAGACCTTCGTCGGCAGCTTCGCGCTCAATACGTCGCACACCGCGCTCCCCAGACCGCCGATAACGGAATGCTCTTCCGCGGTCACTACTCTGCCGGTCTTTTTCGCCGAAGCGAGCACCAGCTCTTCGTCCAGCGGTTTGATGGTATGGATATTGATGACCTCCGCGTCGATCCCGTCCGCCGCCAGCTTCTCCGCCGCTTCTAACGCCGCGGACACGCAGATCCCTGTCGCGACGATCGTCACGTCCTTACCTTCCCTGAGCAGCACGCCCTTGCCGATCTCAAATTGATAGCCCTCGCGGTCGTTGATCACCGGCACCGCCGCGCGCCCAAAGCGCAGATATACGGGCCCCACGTAATTGATCGCCGCTTCTACCGCCGCCCTTGCTTCTACGTCGTCGGAAGGCACGATCACGGTCATGCCCGGGATCGTCCGCATCAGGGCGATGTCCTCGTTGCACTGATGGGTCGCGCCGTCCTCGCCTACGGTGATCCCCGCGTGCGTCGCGCCGATCTTGACATTTAAGTGCGGATAGCCGATGGAGTTTCTGACCTGTTCAAAATTCCGTCCCGCCGCAAACATGGCGAACGAGCTGATAAACGGGATCTTGCCGCAGGTCGCAAGCCCCGCCGCAATGCCTGTCATATTGCATTCCGCGATCCCGCAGTCGATATGCCTCTCCGGGAACGCTTTCTTAAATACCCCTGTTTTCGTCGCGCCCGCGAGGTCCGCATCCAGCACAAGCAGATTCGGATACTTTTCTCCGCATTCCGCAAGCGCGTTGCCGTAACTTTCTCTTGTCGCGATTTTCTTAACATCAGCCATTAGTTTGCACCTCCCAGTTCTTCTCCGATCTTCTCAAGATCGGCCATAGCGATCGCATATTCCTCGTCATTCGGCGCTTTCCCATGCCAGCCGGCATTGTTCTCCATAAAGGATACGCCCTTGCCCTTTACCGTCTTCATGATGATCGCGGTCGGCTTTCCCTTCGTCTGTCTCGCTTCCTTCATCGCCGCGTCGATCTGCTCTAAATCGTTTCCGTCGATATTGATCGTATGGAACTGGAACGCCTCAAACTTTTTGTCGATCGGATAAGGAGAGCATACGTCCTCGATCCGCCCGTCGATCTGCAGGCCGTTGTTGTCCACGATCACAACGAGATTGTCCAGCTTTCTGTGTCCCGCAAACATGGCCGCTTCCCAGATCTGGCCCTCTTGGATCTCGCCGTCGCCGCACAAGCAGTATACGCGGTAATCCTTACCGTCCATCTTGCCCGCCAATGCCATGCCCGCCGCCGCGGAAAGCCCCTGTCCGAGGGAACCGCTCGACATATCTACGCCCGGCGTCTCCTGCATACAGGGATGTCCCTGAAGATAGGAGCCGAGCTTGCGCAGCGTCTTTAAATCTTCTACCGGAAAATAGCCGCGGTTTGCCAGCACGGAATACAGTCCCGGAGCCGTATGCCCTTTGGAGAGGACAAAGCGGTCCCGATCTTCCATCTTGGGATTTTTCGGGTCAATGTTCATCTCCTCAAAATAAAGATAGGTAAACAGATCCGCCGCGGAAAGGGAACCGCCCGGGTGCCCCGCCTTTGCGCTGTGTACCGCCGTAACGATGCCCTTACGCACTTCATTAGCTTTTTTTGCTAATTCCAGTTTGTTCATAGCCTTTTCCTCCATTTATTTAATTATTCTGTCCATAATACGCGTTTGCGCCGTGCTTTCTGTAATAGTGCTTATCCTGCAGCTCCTGCGGCGCCGGCTTGTTCTCGGGATTGATCATCTCGCAGCGCGCCGCCATTTTCGCGACTTCATCCAACACCACGGCGTTATGCACCGCTTCGTGCGCATCCTTCCCCCACGCGAAGGGACCGTGATTTTTACACAGCACCGCCGGCATCGCCACTACGTCGAGATGGTTCTCCTTAAAGTAATCGACGATCAGGACGCCCGTATTTTTCTCATAGCCTGCGTCGATCTCTTCTTTCGTCAGGGTGCGGACGCAGGGGATCTCGCCGTACATATAATCCGCATGTGTCGTGCCGTAGCAGGGGATCCCCCTGCCCGCCTGCGCCCAGCTCGTCGCCCATGAGGAATGCGTATGCACGACGCCGCCGATCTCCGGGAATCCATTGTAAAGCTCGACATGCGTAGGCGTGTCGGAAGAGGGCTTATATCTGCCCTCTACCTTATTGCCGTTTAAATCCACGACGACCATGTCCTCCCATGTCAGCTTGTCATATTCCACCCCGCTCGGCTTGATCACAAACAGGCCCTTTTCTCTGTCTATCCCGCTGACGTTCCCCCATGTAAAGGTCACCAGACCGTATTTGGGAAGCAGCATATTGGCTTCATATACTTCTTTTTTTAATTCTTCCAACATTGGGATCTCTCTTCCTTTCCGCTGTTATTTCAGAAAATCTATCGCTGCCCTTTCGATCGGCAGACCCTTCGTATAGCGCTCGATGAACTGGTCAAAGCCCTTCACGTCCTCGGGATCCGGCTCGATACGACTGCCCTTCTCTCCCGCGAATACCGCCCTGTTTAAGAAGGCATCCAGCTCTTCCCCATCGTTTTTCCGTATCATATAGGAGGCTAACAGCGCGATCCCCCATGCGCCGCCTTCTCCCGCCGTCTCCATGACCGAGACCGGCGTATTGATCGCCGCCGCGAGGATCCTCTGCCCTACGCCCTTTGTCTTAAACAAGCCGCCGTGTCCGAGGATCTCGTCCACCTGCACGCCTTCTTCCTTAAACAGGATATCCAGACCCGTCTTTAACACGCCCAGAGACGCGAACAGATTGACGCGCATAAAGTTCGCCAGATTAAACTTTGCGTTCGGCGTGCGTACAAACAAGGGTCTGCCCTCTTCCATGCCCACGATATGCTCGCCGGAAAAATAATTATACGCCAGCAGTCCGCCGCAGTCCGCATCGCCTTCGAGCGCCTTGTTGTAGAGCGTTCCAAAGAGCTTGTTCATATCGACTTCGATTCCGAAGCTCTCCGCAAATTCTTTGAAAACGCCCACCCACGCATTCAGATCGGAGGTACAGTTGTTGCAGTGCGCCATCGCCACCAAATGGCCGTTCGGCGTCGTCACCAGATCGATCTCCTCATGCACCTTCTGGAGCTCCTTTTCCAATACGATCATGCCGAATACGCTGGTCCCCGCGGACACGTTCCCGGTGCGGACAGCCACGCTGTTGGTCGCCGCCATGCCGGTCCCCGCATCGCCCTCCGGCGGGCAGAGCGGGATCCCCGCTTCGAGCTCTCCGCTGATATCTAAGAATTTCGCTCCCTCCGCCGTCAGTGCCCCGGCGTTCTCTCCCGCCGTCAGCACCTTAGGCATGATATCCCTTAATTTCCACGGGAAACCATAGGAAGCCGTTTTTTCGTCAAATTTTTCTATCATGCCGTTATGGAAATCTCCGGTCGCGATGTCGATCGGGAACATGCCGGACGCCTCGCCCACGCCGAGCACCTTCTCGCCGGTAAGCTGCCAGTGGATATAGCCCGCCAGCGTAGTAAAGAACGTTATGTCCTTTACATGCTCCTCGCCGTTTAGGATCGCCTGATACAAATGCGCGATACTCCATCTCTGCGGAATGTGGAAATCAAACAGCTTTGTCAGCTCCTCGGACGCCTGCTCCGTGATCGTATTGCGCCATGTGCGGAACGGCACCAGCAGCTTTCCGTCCCGGTCAAAGGCCATGTATCCGTGCATCATCGCGCTGAAGCCGATTGCAGCCAGCGAACGGATCCCGATGCCGTACTGCTCCTTTACATCCTTCAAAAGGCTCTGGTAGCAGTCCTGAAGCCCCGTATGGATCTTATCCAGACTATAGGTCCAGATACCGTCCACATAGTCGTTTTCCCAGTCGTGGCTGCCGGAAGCGATCGGCGCGTTGTCCTCCCCGATCAGCACGGCCTTGATACGGGTCGAGCCAAATTCGATACCCAGCACGGCCTTCCCCGCTTCGATCAGATTTTTTACGGCATTCTTATCAATACTCATGCGTAACCCTCCTTATTTTTGTTCCTTTATCGCCGAAACGCGATCTCGTTCCATCTCAGTTCGTTTTTCAGATCCCGGATTTTGGTATCCTTGTCGATCACTACGCTCTCGATCCCCATAGCTTCCGCCCAATCGACCATCTGCTCCACGGAAAGATCATAGGTGAACGCCGTATGGTGCGCGCCGCCCGCCAGTATCCACGCCTGCGCGCCGGTATACAGATCAGGCTGCGGCGTCCAGTAATTGATACCTACCGGCAGCTTAGGCAGGGGCTTTTCCACCTTCTTGCAGTCGACCGCATTAATGATCAGGCGGAACCTGTGCCCCAAATCGACCAGAGAGGTCGCGATGCCGGAGCCTTCTTTCGCCTGAAATACGATACGGGCGGGATCTTCCCGATTGCCCATCGAAAGGGGCTGGCATTTGAGCGTGAGCGGCCCTTCCGCGATCGTCGGGCATACCTCCAGCATATGCGCCTGAATGATCCCCTCCTTGCCGGGTACGAAATTGTAGGTATAGTCCTCCATAAAGGAGCTTCCCTTCGCGTTCGGGATCCCCGCCGTCATGATCTTGATCAAACGGTCCATCGCCGCCGTTTTCCAGTCGCCCTCTCCGCCAAAGCCGTAGCCCTTTTCCATCAATCTCTGTACGGCAAGGCCCGGGAGCTGCTTTAAGCCGCCCAGCATCCCAAAATGGGTCACGAACGCCTGATAATTGCCCTCCTCTAAGAATTTCTCCATGCCGATCTCGATCTGCGCCTGCACCGTAACATGGCGGCGGAACTCATCCGCGTCCCTTCCTTCCAGCGCGATCTCATATTTGCTGTAATACTCGTCTGTCAGCGCGTTGACCTCTCCCTCGGGCACCGCGTCCACATATTCGACCAGATCGTTTACGTTATAGTGGTCGATCTCCCAGCCGAATTTGATCTGTGCCTCTACCTTATCGCCCTCCGTAACCGCTACATTGTTCATATTATCGCCAAAGCGGCATACGCGGATATGGGACGACTCCATGACGCCGATCGCCGTGCGCATCCAGCTTCCCAGCTTCTCCTGCACCTTTTCATCCGCCCAGTGCCCGACGATGATCTTTCTCTCGATCCCCATGCGGCTGACGATATGGCCGTATTCCCGGTCGCCGTGCGCGGACTGGTTCTCGTTCATAAAATCCATGTCCATCGTATCGTACGGGATCTCCTCATTGAACTGCGTATGTAAGTGGCACAGCGGTTTTTTGTACTCCTGAAGCCCGATGATCCACATCTTGGCGGGCGAGAAGGTATGCATCCATGTGATCACGCCCGCGCATTCCTCGTCGTTGTTCGCCTCGTTAAAGGTCTTTCTAATGGAAGCCTGATCGATCAGCGTCGGCTTTAACACCACTTCAAAGGGTAATTTCCCGCCTGCGTTCAGCCCCTCCACGATCTTTGCGGAATGCTCCGCGACATGCCGCAGGCACTCGTCTCCGTACAAATCCTGAGAGCCTGTGCAGAACCAAAACTTATAATTTTTCGTTGCTTTCATAACTGCCTCCTTTTCTATTCGGTCAATTCCCTGACGGAATCTCTTTCTACGATATGAAGATCAAATTCATAATTGCCATCAAAGCCCGGATCGCGTATCATTTCAAGCAGATTCTGAGCCGCCCTCTCTCCCAAAAGCTCCATCGGATAGGGGATCGAAGTAAGCTTCACATTGCCAAGCACCGCCAGATCCGAATCGTCCACGCTCACGACCGAGAGATCCTGCGGGATGCGTACCTTCTCCCCTGCAAGGAGCTTCATCAGCTCGAACGCCACCTCGTCGTTATAGGAAACCAGCGCGCTGCACCCTTCCAGCCTCTCCAGTATCTTCTCCCGCAGCTTTGAAAAATCCCGGACGTCCTCCGTATCGACCCACAGGATCTTTGCCTCGTCGCAGTAAAGGCCGGCCTCGTACAACGCCTGCGCAAAGCCCGTATAACGCAGCCGCCCCTGTCCGTCGTCGAGCTTAAAGATCCCCGTGATCTTTTTATGCCCTTTCCCGATCAGATATTCCGCAGCCATCCGTCCGGCCTGCACGTCGTTTATGGAAACGTGCGGAAGCGGGAGCGTCTGATAGTAGCTGTTGATAAAAAGAACCGGTATCCTCCGTTCCAAAAGCTCCCGGTAAAAATGAAGATTGGGATTGGGCAGGGCGCTCTTGGTCGCTTCCACGAGCATTCCGGCGGCCTCGTCCTTTTCCAGAATATCCTCTAGGATCGTCCGTTCCTTATCCACCAGATTATTGGTAAAGGCGATCTGCACCGAATAGCCGCCCTTAAAAAAAGCGTCCTCAATCGCCTTGATCGTTCTGGGAAAGATATAACCGTCCAGATATGTCATGACTACGACAATATGGCTGCGGCCTGCCAGATCCGCCGCGCAGCTTTTCATGATATAGGTGCCGCTCCCCTGTACCCGCCGGATCGTGCGCTCCTGTTCCAGTACGCTGATGGCATGTCGCACCGTCTGTCTGCTGAGCCCAAACATCGCGCTGAGTTTATTCTCTGAATACAGCTTCTGTCCCGGCTGCAGCTTTCCGAGCCTGATCTGTTCCCGTATCCATTCCGCCAGCTCTAAATATCTGGGAAGTTCTTTTGCCATCTTTTTTTACCTGTAAAAGGCTGCTTATGGGGATATGTCACATAAGCAGCCTTTATCCCCTGAAAAATGTTCCTGTTCTGAACCGGTGGGAATTAGTTCTTTTTATTCTTGGAAATCACGTCTACCGTAACGGCGCCCAGAAGCACCGCGCCCTTTACGATCTTCTGAATATCCGTAGACCAGCCGTAGAGGGACATACCGTTGTTCAGGATACCCATGATGAACGCGCCTACGACCGCGCCCATTACCGTACCTGCACCGCCGGCCACCGCCGCGCCGCCGATGTAGCAGGATGCGATCGCGTCCATTTCAAAACCGTCGCCGGCCTTAGGCGTGGACGACGCGTTACGCGCGGACAGCACGATACCTGCCAGTGCGCTCAAAACGCCCATGTTCGTATATACCCAGAAGAATACCTTTTTTGTATCGATACCGGAAAGATTCGCCGCCTTGCGGTTGCCGCCCAGCGCATAGATCTGGCGGCCTGCGACCGTCTTGCTGGTGATGAAGGCATATGCGCCGACCAGCAGCGCCATGATCAGCAGTACGAACGGCAGCCCGTTATAGCAAGCCAGCTTGTAGAAGAAGAACCATACGATCACCAGCATGACCGCATCCTTGACAACAAGCTGCCAGAGCGGATTGGTTGCAAAATTATATTTTTTCTTAACGGCAACGCTCTTCATTTCATTGAGGACTAAGACGACGGAAACGACCGCGGCTACGATAATGCTGACAAGATCCAGCGTGCCGGAGCCAAACGGTATTTTGATCGTCGGCAGGAAGCCTGCGCCGATAAATACATAGTTATCCGGCAGCGGGCCTTTGGTCTGCGCCTGCAGCAGCGTATAGGTAAGGCCGCGGCCCATCAGCATGGTCGCCAGCGTTACGACGAAAGGCGGGATACCCAGATACGCGATAAAGAGGCCCGCGAACATACCGATGAGCAGACCGATCACCAGAGCGACTAGGATTGCGGCCCACATATTCATCTTATAATCTACTAGCACGATACCGGCCGCCGCGCCGCAGACTGCAACGACGGAGCCGACGCCCAGATCGACGTTACCGGTCAGTACGCACAGCAGCATACCTACCGCTAGGATCACGACGTAACCGTTCTGCATGATCAGGTTATTGATATTGGCCGGAGAAAGGTTCTTCCCGCCCGTCATCACGGCAAAGATTACATAGATAGCAATAAGGGCAAGGAACATACCGTACTGCTTCATGTCAAGATTTACGACTTTTTTCTTATTCATTTCCATCATCCTTTCTATTATGAGCCATAATGCACTGCATGATCTTTTCCTGCGTCACTTCTTCCTTCGTCAGCTCGCCCGCGATCTCGCCCTCGTTGATGACGTAAACCCGGTCGCAGGTGCCGATAATCTCCGGCATTTCGGAAGAGATCACGATGACCGCCTTGCCAGCCTTTGCAAGATCATTGATAACACAATAGATTTCGTATTTTGCGCCTACGTCGATGCCTCGGGTCGGTTCGTCCAAGATCAATACGTCCGGCTGCGTCAGCATCCACTTTGCGAGGACGACCTTCTGCTGATTGCCGCCCGAAAGAGAGCCGACCACCTGCTCGATGGAATTTGCCTTTACATTGATCTTTTCCTTGTATTCCTCAGCCGCTACGATCTCGTCGTTGCCGTTGATCACGCCATGCTTGGAAAAGAATTTCGGCCGCGCCGCCAGCGCCATATTTTCCTTGATATCGTTGATCAGCACCAGACCATAGGTCTTTCTGTCCTCGGAAACGTAAGCCAGCTTATTGTTGATGGCATCCTTTACGGTCTTTAACTGCACTTCCTTGCCGTTGATCTTTACCGTACCCGTTATCTTCTGCCCATAGCTCTGTCCGAACAGGCTCATGGCAAATTCCGTCCTGCCTGCGCCCATCAGGCCGGCCAGCCCTACGACTTCGCCCGCCCGCACCTTGATATTGACGTTTTTCAGCATTTGGCGGTTCCCGTCGTCGGGATGATATACGTTCCAGTCCTTTACCTCAAAGATCGTATCGCCGATGGTAACTCCCTCGCGTACAGGATACCGGTTCGTGAGCTCACGTCCTACCATCGCTTTGATCACACGGTTTTCCGTAAATTCGTCCACGCCTTTTACGAGCGTTTCGATCGACTTGCCGTCGCGGATGATCGTGATCGCGTCGGATACATATTCGATCTCGTTTAACTTGTGGGAAATGATAATACAGGTAATGCCCTGCTTTTTCAGCTCCAGCATGATATCGAGGAGCTTGCGGCTCTCTTCGTCGTTTAAGGCCGCCGTCGGCTCATCTAGGATCAGCAGCTCCACCTTCTTGGCCATCGCTTTGGCGATCTCGACCATCTGCTGCTTGCCTACGCCCAGCGCGCCAACCGGCACATTTACGTCCTCATGCTCCAGTCCGACCCTCGCCAGCATTTCCTGCGCACGCTTTCTGGTCTTTGTCCAGTCGATGACACCCTTCGCAGAGGTCTGCTCGTTCCCCAGAAACACGTTCTCCGCGACGGAAAGGTTCGGGCTCAGCGCCAGCTCCTGATGAATGATAACGATCCCCTTTTCCTCGCTGTTGCGCAAGTTGTGAAAGTTGCAGATTTCACCCTTGTAGACAACGTCGCCTGAATATGTACCATGCGGGTAAACGCCCGACAAAACGTTCATCAGCGTAGATTTCCCGGCCCCGTTTTCTCCGCACAGAGCATGTATCTCGCCGCGCTTTACCTTCAGATTAACATCATCCAACGCCTTAACGCCTGAAAACTCTTTCGTGATATGATTCATTTCCAAGATGTAATCCGACATTTCCTCAACTCCTTTTCTTTTATTTTTTATGATAAATCCTTTGTGGATTTAAAAAGGGCGGCGGCAACCTGCCGCCACCCTATTCATAACCTTTTGATTACTCAGCTAACTGCTCTTCCGTGTAGTATCCGCCGTCAACAATGATCTCCTTGTAGTTGTCCTTGTCAACCGCCACCGGTGTGCACAGATAAGAAGGAACAACGATCACATTGTTATTGTACTGCTCGGTATCGTTGATCTCAGGCTCTTTGCCTTCCAGCACTGCCTGAACCATCGTTACGCACTTTTCAGCTAAGAGACGGGTATCTTTGTAGATGGACATCGTCTGCGTACCTGCGATGATGTTCTTTGTCGCCATCAGCTCTGCATCCTGACCTGTGATCAGCGGCCAGTTCTCAGCCGTGTAGCCCGCGCCTTCCAGAGCCGCCTTGCAACCGTATGCGAATCCGTCGAACGCCGTCGCGCAGATATCAAGATCTTCGTCAGCATAGAAGCCTGTCAGATAGTTCTCGCAGTTCTGCTGAGCGGTCTCCTGCGACCATCTCAGGATACAGGTATCGTCAAAGGAAGTTCTACCGGACTTGCAGACCAGCGTGCCGTTGTCCAGATACGGCTGAAGCACTTCCATCAGACCTGCATATAACATATGCGCATTGTTGTCGTCCGGGGAACCCATGAAGAACTCGATCGTATAGGTCTCGTCCGTGTTCGCGAGGTCTTTCTTTTCCTCGATGTATTTACCGATCGCCGTACCAACGCCCTTATTATCAAACGTTGCGTAGTAGGAAACAGCGTCCGTATCCATCAGCAGACGGTCATACGCGATGATCGGGATCCCGGCTTCCTTCGCCTGCGCCTCTACGTTTACAAGCGCAGAAGAGTCGATAGAAGCGATAACAAGGCAGTTCACACCACTCGCGATCATGTTCTCGATCTGAGAAACCTGAGCCTGTACGTCGTCCTCAGCATACTGAAGATCTACCTTATATCCAAGAGCTTCCAGCTGCTTCTTCATGTTCGCGCCGTCGTTGATCCATCTCTCGGAAGACTGCGTCGGCATCGCAACACCTACGGTCTTGCCGTTCGCATCTGCCGCAGGAGCTTCCGCTTCCGCCTCTGCTGCAGGAGCCTCTGCCTCTGCTTCCGCCGCAGGAGCCTCGGTCGCTGCCGGAGCCGCCGTCTCGGTTTCCGCGCTGCTGCCGCAGCCGACTAACAGAGTTGCTACCATTGCTACGCTGAGCAATGCGCTTAAAGCTTTCTTTTTCATGTCTTTTCCTCCCTATTTAAAATTGAAAAAGTTGTATTTACAATCCGTACACTTGTACGGTCTTGTACGTATGAAAAGCCGTTTTGCGGGTCGTTTTGTCAGAATTGCTGTTTTTATCTGCGCCTCTTTTGCATTTTTTGTTGAAATCACAATTCCGTTTTCATTTTTTCACTTCATTTTCGTTATTTTATCCAAAGCGACTATCAATATCATATAGCAGTAAAATAGCTTTGTCAACACTTTTTCTAAAAAACCGTAACGATCTTCCATAAAGTTGTATGCATACAACTTTATTCCGACAGCTTTCGCGCCTTTTTCGTCCGCTCCATGCGCTCTTGCCCCGCAGGCGGCCGCATTGGATCGGTAGGCGGGCTCTGTCGGCTTATCAATCATCTGGCGGCAGCAGATAGTCCATTGGCTCGATGGGCAGACAGCGGTGGCAAGCAGTTTATTGGCTTGGCAGGCTGCTAACGGTAACAGGCTGCTTATTGGCTTGGCAGGCAGCTAACGGTGGCAAGCTGCTTATTGACTTGACCGGCAGCTAACGGTGACAGGCAGCTTACGGTGACAAGCTGCTTATTGGCTTGGCTGGCAGACAACGCTCGGCGGTCGGCTCTCTGATCGGATCCGTCAACCCACAGTCTCGTCCCCGCCAAGCAGAGCGCCGCTCCCCGTCCCCCGCCGCGCTCAATTTGTCCGCTCCGATTTTATTTCGCCTTCCGGCGTTTCCTCCGCGCTTTCTGATTTTGGTTCGTTTTTCGCCGCTTCCCCTGCGCTTCCCGATTTCGTTCCGCTCTTCGGCGCTTCCCCCGTGCTTTCCGGTTCCGCCTTGCTCTCCAGCGTTTTCTCCGCACTCTCCGGCTTCGTTTCGCTCTCCGCTTCTTCGCCTGCGTCCATTTCTCCGCCTACATATTTTCCCTGCAGCAGATCCCTGCCCGCAAACAGCATGAGCAGAATGCCAATGATCGTAAAGGCGATCATAAAGGCTCCCAGCAGATATTTATCCCTGCCCTCTCCGTTCACAACGCCGTCGATCAGCGAATACGAGGTATAGAGCAGATAGGCTCCCACCATCACCCGCACCAGCAAAACGAATTTTGTGGAAAGGTATCTGGTCTCTATTTTTTTAGAACGTCTGTTTTTTTGCATCCTGAAGTGCCTCCGTTTCCGCTTTTCTTTTAGTATAACAAAAATCCGCGCCTTTCACAACAAAAAGGCGCGGAGGGATAGAGTATCCTTTTACCATGTTTCTTGCAGTTTTCGAAGATTTTCAATGAAATGCTATATCAGATGGGAGGAAACTTACGCCTCAGCAGGCGATAAGTAATAAATTTGTATCAGCGGCGGGATTCTATCTCCCATCTGATATACGCTCCGCGAGGGATGCGCAGAGATTCGGATATGAGGATGTTTGCTAACGCAGACCCGAATCTCGCGCCAAGACTCGCGAGCGAGTCTTGAATCTTAACTCGTTATGCCATCTGCATAATTTCCGCTTCCAGCTTCTTCAATTCATCCATTGATAAAGACGGTACACATAATGCGATTTCATCTAATGATAGCTTTCTCATTTTTATCATTCTTTCGGCGGTTTCTCTTGCCTCACTGTTTTTAATATCCTCTGTATATGCTTCTAAAACCTGTTCATCATCAAACAATGTCATCATAATATCCACAACCTCCTGCTCTTTGCTTTCCAGATATTCCTTTAAGACATTCCGATCCTTACAAATACGGAGCGTTTCTAGTACCGCTTCCTTTGTCTGCCCGTATTTCCTTCTTTGCTCATTATATCAGATGGGAGATATCTCCCATGTAATAAATTTGTATCAGCGGTTGGATTCTATCTTCCATCTGATATACGCTCCGCGAGGGATGCACAGAGATTCGGATATGAAAATGTCTGCAAAAGCAGACCCGAATCTCGCGCCAAGACTCGCTCGCGAGTCTTGAAATCTTCCAGAAAATAATATACTCCCCGATAATGTTGCTCTCGTCCTCCCGATACAGCACCTTGACTTCCGCATCGATGGCAATCTTTTCGCCGTCAAAGAAATCTTTGGAAAGCGATATGACATCCGGCGGATTTTCCGGTTTTTCTCCTGTAAATATTACATACAGCTCCGGTTTCGGCATATTCACTTTCTTACTGCCATACAGATTTTGCTTAGTACGCTTAAAATAATCATGATAGGTCTGTATCAGATACAGAAGCGCACGGATAATGATGTTTAACGTCCATGTTGACTGGCTTTCGACCAATATGACCAGTCTGCCGCCGATAGAAAACCCCAGATCATTATAGTCCGCATCCACCAGTATATCAGATGGGAGATATCTCCCGCCTCTATAGGCAATGAATAACAAATTTATATCAGTAGTGGGATTCTATCTCCCATCTGATATACGCTCCGCAAGGGATGCGCAGAGATTCGGATATGAAGATGTCTGCAAAAGCAGACCCGAATCTCGCGCCAAGACTCGCGAGCGAGTCTTGAAATTTAATAGTAACGTCCTTGATATCATCTTCCGTTACGCCGCTGTCCTCCGGGTGGAGCGCCTGATACAGCCGCAGAAGATATTTTTTATCCTGAAATAAATTGGTAAATACGCTGTCCTTGATCTTTCGCTTTGGCATAGCCTGCGCCATCTTATCGCCTCACTCATAACATTGGCATAAAAAATAGGCTTCGCCTATTCAACTCCCCTGCCCCTCACTCTTGAGGGGTGGGGTTTTCTTTTAGTCGCTT
>CANQTG010000024.1 GCA_947626715.1 uncultured Lachnospiraceae bacterium
ATCATATTCGCGCTTAATAGAACAGGAAAGGTCTGGAAGATCATGGATTTGGAACGATTTCTGAAAGCGCAGCAGCAACAGGAATATGTTGTCAATATGCGCCCCGTATTTCGTAAACGGGCTCTTTTCAGCGATACGACAAAGGATTATGTGATACCTCAGGAGCCTGCGCCTTACGATGAGATAGAAGTGCGTTTCCGCGCTTTAAAGAACAATATCGACAGGGTTTATCTGGTTCATAACGGGCAGAGGGAGCTGATGCTCTGGGATTTCAGGGAAGGGGAATTTGATTTTTATTCCGTAAAGCTGCAGATGGAAAACGAGCCGCTTTCCTATTACTTTGAGATAAAGGCCGGAAAGCTGGAATGCTGCTACGATATGCGCGGAGCGGTTAAAACGTCGGAAGAGCATTTCTATTTTCGTATCTTTCCCGGTTTCCATACGCCCGATTGGGCAAAGGGCGCGGTCGTATACCAGATCTTTGTCGATCGTTTTTATAACGGCGATCATAAGAACGACGTGCTGACGGGGGAATACTCGTATATCGGGGAGCCTGTGATCGGGGAGCAGGATTGGGACGCGTACCCGAACAGTATGGACGTGCGGTGGTTTTACGGTGGCGACCTTCAGGGCGTGATCGACAAGATGGATTATCTGGAGGAGCTGGGGATCGACGTGATCTATCTAAACCCGATCTTTGTCTCCCCGTCGAATCATAAATACGATATCCAAGATTATGATTATATCGACCCCCATTTTGGAAAGCTCGTAAAGGACGAGGGAGAACTGCTTCCCGAAGGGGAGAAGGAAAATCGGTTTGCAAGCCGCTATATCACAAGGGTGACGAATCAGGAAAATCTGGAAGCCGGCAACGCCCTATTTGCAGAGCTGGTGCGGGAGGCGCATAAGCGCGGCATCCGGGTCATATTAGACGGCGTGTTCAATCACTGCGGCTCTTTTAACAAGTGGATGGACAGGGAACGTATCTATGAGAACGCCGAAGGCTACCAGAAGGGCGCGTATATCTCGGCGGAGAGCCCGTACCGGAAATTTTTTCAGTTTTACCGTCAGGACGAATGGCCGTATAACCGCAGCTATGACGGCTGGTGGGGGCACGATACGCTGCCGAAGTTAAATTATGAGGAATCGAAGGAGCTCTACGATTATATTCTGGGCGTTGCGAAAAAATGGGTCTCCGCGCCCTACTGCGCGGACGGGTGGCGGCTGGACGTAGCGGCCGATCTGGGGCACAGCCCTGAGATGAACCATCGGTTTTGGCAGGATTTTAGAAAGGCGGTAAAAAGCGCCAATCCCGACGCGCTGATACTGGCGGAGCACTATGGAGATCCCGCAGGCTGGCTGCGCGGGAACGAATGGGATTCGGTCATGAATTACGACGCCTTTATGGAGCCGGTCTCGTGGTTTTTGACGGGTATGCAGAAGCACAGCGACGATTATCGGGCCGACCTGCTGGGAAGCGCGTACAGCTTTTGGGAAGCGATGAAATACCATAACGCGAATTTTACGATGCCCTCGTGGCAGACGGCGATGAACGAGCTGTCAAACCATGACCATTCCCGCTTTCTGACGAGGACTAACCGTAAGATCGGGCGGACCAATACGCTGGGGCCTAAGGCCGCGGAGGAGGGCGTCAATAAGGCGGTGCTGCGGGAGGCTGTGACGCTGCAGATGACATGGGTCGGCGCGCCCGCCATCTACTATGGGGACGAGGCGGGGCTGTGCGGATTTACCGACCCGGATAACAGGCGGACTTACCCGTGGGGACATGAGGATAAAGAGCTGATCGAGTTCCATAGGCAGATGATACGGATCCATAAGCAGAATCAGGAGTTTAAGGAAGGCTCCCTGCTGGAGCTCTACAGCGATTATAATATTATCGCATACGCCAGATTTACAAGGCAGGAACAGTCGGTCGTCATACTCAATAATAATGACAGGGAAACGGCGAGGGAATTTAGCGTATGGGAGGCCGGGATCCCTAAGGATGCGGAGCTGACGCGGATTATGCTGACGCAGGAAAACGGGTTTTCGACGGAGAATATCGAATATCCGCTGAAAAACGGGAAGCTGTCCGTAACGCTGCCGCCCTTTTCGGCGATGGTGCTAAAGCATAAGAAAAAAGCGAAAAAGAGTTTTCTGCAGTTTCGGTGAAGATACCGCGATAAAAGGTACCGCGATAAAAAGCATTGTGATAAAAGATACTACGACAAAAGGCGCTATGGATAGAAGGGCGCTGCGATAAAAGGGCAGCGCGATCGGAATGGTTTTAAAGGGAGGGAGAACGATGTGGTTTGACGAAACAGTGGTATATCAGATCTACCCGTTAGGGCTTTGCGGCGCGCCGCTTCAAAATGACGGCGCAGCGGAGCACCGGATCCTGCGGATATTGGACTGGATACCGCATATAAAGGAGCTCGGGGCGGGCTGCGTATTGTTCAATCCCGTATTTGAGAGCGATGCGCACGGCTATGATACAAGGGATTATTATAGGATCGACTGCAGGCTGGGAACGCAGGAGGATTTTCAACAGGTCTGCGCGGCGCTGCATGAGGCGGGACTGAAGGTCATGCTGGACGGCGTGTTCAATCATGTGGGGCGGGGCTTTTGGGCCTTTGCCGACGTGCGGGAAAAACGCTGGGAAAGCCCGTATAAGGATTGGTTTCATATTTCCTTCGACGGCAATACCGGCTACAACGACGGATTCTGGTATGAGGGCTGGGAGGGCTGCAACGAGCTTGTCAAGCTGAACCTGCACAATCCCGACGTCAGGGAGCACCTTTTCGGCGCGCTGCGCCAGTGGGTGCGTTTGTATGATATCGACGGGCTGCGCTTAGATGTGGCCTATTGTCTGGACTTGGATTTCCTCTCGGCGCTGCGGCGGCTGACGGATACCTTAAAACCGGAGTTCGCGCTGATGGGGGAGACGCTGCACGGGGACTATAACCGCTGGATGAACGACGGCGCGTGCCACAGCGTTACCAACTATGAATGCTATAAAGGGATCTATTCCAGCTTTAATTCGTCCAATATGCATGAGATCTCCTATAGCCTGAACCGGCAGTTTGGCCCGGAGCCGTGGTGCCTTTATACGGGAAAGCACCTGTTTAATTTTATTGATAATCATGATGTGAGCCGGATCGCGACTCTCCTTACGGATAAGGGCTGCCTGCGGCCCGCCTATGGGCTGCTGTTCGGTATGCCGGGCGTGCCTGCCGTGTACTATGGCAGCGAATGGGGCGAGGAGGGCGATAAAAAGAACGGGGATCCTTCCCTGCGTCCCGAATTTACAGCGCCGAAAAAGAACGAGCTGACGGAATGGATCGCGGCGCTGGCGAAGGCGAGGAACGGCAGCATGGCGCTGCGATATGGAGATTACCACAATATCATGGTGCAGCCAAAGCAGCTCATTTTTGAACGCCAGACGGAAGGCGAGCGGGTGCTGGTGGCGATCAACGCGGACGGCGCTGCCTATCATGCGGACTTTAACGCGCGGTGCGGCCGCGCGGTCGATCTGATCAGCGGAGCGGAGCATGACTTTGGCGGCGGGAGCGATCTGCCCCCGTATTCGTGCTTTTTCTGGAAAACGGAGCGATGATAAAATTTAGACACGGATAGCGTGAAAAGAGACGCGGCCCCGGCTTTTTGCCCGGGGCCGTTCTATCAGATGGAAGGAGACCTGCTGCGCGGGAGAGCCTTGAACAAATGGAAAATGGCTTGCCGCGCAAGCGAATCTTGAACAAATGGAAGATGACTTGCTGCGCGAGCGAGTCTTGAATTATTCGCATATTTGAAAAATATAGAATTTCAGATAATAGGAGGTATCCAGCCCCCACAGAATCGGGTGGTCGGGGGCCTGCGTGTAGAACGCGACCTGCCTGAGCCTTTTATGGGCGCTTTTGGCGGCCTCCTGAATCGTCTTGGCAAAGAGCTGCGCGTCCATGAAGTGCGAGCAGGAACAGGTGGCCAGAAAGCCGCCGGGCCTTATCAGGCGTATGCCGCGCAGATTGATCTCCCGGTAGCCGCGGACGGCGTTTTTCACGGAGCTTCTGGATTTGGTGAAGGCGGGCGGGTCTAAGATGACAAGATCAAAAGATTCCCCCTGCGCCTCCAGCTCCGGCAGCAGGTCGAAGACGTCGGCGGTCTGAAAGCGGACGGTCGTTTCAAGACCGTTGAGATGGGCGTTTTCCCGCGCCTGCCGGATCGCGGTCTCGGAGGCGTCTACGGCGAGCACCGACGTTGCCCCGGCAGCGGCCGCGTTCAGGGCGAAGGAGCCCGTATGCGTAAAGCAGTCGAGGACTTTTTTGTTTTTACTGAGCTTTTGGATCGCCGCGCGGTTATTTTTCTGGTCGAGGAAAAATCCGGTCTTTTGGCCGTCACGTACATCGACAAGATAGCGGACGCCGTTTTCGCAGATTTCCACGTTGGTGTCGAAGGGCGCGCTGAGAAAGCCCTTAAAGCGCGGCATTCCCTCCTGCTCCCTTACCTTTGCGTCGCTCCGCTCGTATATGCCGCGGATAGAGACGCCGTCCCGCGCAAGGATATCGGTCAGCGCCTCGAGGATCAGGGGCTTTAGCCTGTCGATCCCCAGCGCCAGAGACTCGACGACGAGCACGTCGGAAAATTTATCAACGACGATACCGGGTAAAAAGTCGGCTTCTCCAAACAAAATGCGGCAGCAGGAGGTATCTATGACCTGCTTGCGGTAATCCCAC
Source organism: uncultured Lachnospiraceae bacterium (assembly GCA_947626715.1). GTDB lineage: Bacteria > Bacillota > Clostridia > Lachnospirales > Lachnospiraceae > VSOB01. The sequence continues at coordinate 4,734 of CANQTG010000024.1, forward strand.
GCGTCCTGAACGCGCCGACGCAGAAAGTCCGGCGTAATGAGATCCTGCCTGCGGCGGGAAAGGATGCGGATCGCGATCTTGGAACGGGTGTTGATAAAGCCGTATCCCATGAAATAGCCGTCAAAGTCGCGGACGGATATGATATCGCCGTCCGTAAAGCTGCCGGCGACGGAGTCGATCTCATTGTCATAGACCCACAGGCCGCCTGCTTTTAGGGCGCGGCCTTCCCCTTTTTTCAATGTTGCGAAAGCGTCTTTGACCATTATGGATCCTCCCGGCGGTTCATTTTGCAGGCAAAAGCTCGGCTGCCCCCTGCGCGCAGATATCCGCTCATACGAGCAGAAGCATAAGCGCAATCGGCGCAGTCAGCACGATAAGTACGATAAGCCCAAATACATACAAATAAATGCAGACAAATGCAAATCCATGTAAACGAATGCAGATCAATGCAGATTAGCACGGATCAATACAGATAAGAAAAAGATATCATAAAAAAACCGTATTCACAATACCCGACACGTATGGTATAATATTCGCGCAGGCAGTGAGCAGTGCGAAAACAGCGGACGGCAAAATTCTGCTTGCAGACGATTTTGCCGTCCGCTGTTTTCATAGGGCGAAGCCCGTGAACGAGAAAATCGAAGATTTTCGAGTGCACACTGCTCACGTATCGCTGTATTCCGCGCCGCGTTGCACGCTTTGAGAGCCTGTCAGGAGCGTCCCGCGGGGAATCACCGTATTTCGCGAGATATGTTGCACTTTGCAAGAAATCGCCAAGCATTGCTTAGGCCGACGGGCAAGGCGGGGAATAGCCGTGCGCGACAGATACAGTATGGGGAAAGAGCCGTTTGGAGAAATCGGAGGATCGATCATGTATTATTTTACGGATGACTGCCGGATAGGGGTAGAGGTAATCGACGCAGAACACGAGGAGCTGTTTCGGATCGTCGGCGAGATCAAGGATTTATTGGAAAACGAATATATCAATGACAAATATGACCGTATCCGGGAGCTTTTGAGCCGTCTGGAGGATTATGCGGAGAATCATTTCCGGCACGAGGAGGAATATATGGAGAAGATCGACCACCCCGAGCTGGAGCTGCAGAAAAAGCAGCATTTGGTATTCTGCGAGAAGATCATGGAAGGGGATATGACGGTAGGGCACGACCAGCAGCAGGTTTTGGAGGATCTGCTGAAATATCTGATCCGGTGGCTGTATCGGCATATCATAGGCTCCGATCTGATGATCGGCAAGTTAATGCCGGTAGAGGAATGGAAAAAGAAAGCGGACTTTGCGTTTACAGATAAGTACAGGACGGGGATCGAGCTGATCGACGCGGAACATGCGGAGCTGTTTCGGATCATCAGGGAAGTGCATTGCGTGATCGCAGACGAGCTGGTGACGGATAAATATGACGCGATCATAAAGCTGTTAGAGGATTTAAGGACTTATACGAAAGAGCATTTTGCTGACGAGGAGGAATATATGGAGGCCATCGGCTACGAGGGTCTGGAAGCGCAGAAGAGGGCGCACGACGCCTTTGTCGCGCGGCTCGACGGCATGGATCTGAGCGAGATCGACGAACACCAGCAGGACGCGCTGGAGGAGATCATGGAGTTTCTGGCGGAATGGCTGGTAAACCATATCCTGCACAGCGATAAATTGATACCGAAGAAGCATATCGAGTGATCTGAGGAAATGACAGACAGGGAAGGGATTTCTCAAGAAGTGGGAAATCCTTTTTTCGCTTTCTGCGATACCATACAGGAAAGGGAAATGAGATGAACGAAAAGGGACAAAACAGGACGTGGCTCTTGCGGGGCGTACGCGACGGCGTACCGATCGCGCTTGGATATTTTGCGGTAGCGTTCGCGCTGGGGATCGCGGCAAAGCGGATAGGGATGAGCGCATTTCAGGCCGCGGCGATGTCGGCGCTGATGCTGGCGTCGGCGGGGCAGTATGCGGCGCTTACCGTCATAGCGGGCGGCGGCGGTTATCTGCAGATGGCGGTCACGACCTTTATCGTGAACCTGCGGTATCTGCTGATGTCGTGCGCGCTCTCGCAGAAGGTGGACGTCGATATGAAGCTGCGGCACCGTTTTCTTATGTCCTATGCCGTGACGGATGAGATCTTCGGGCTTGCGATGTCTGCAGAGGGACGGCTGAACCCATTTTATCAATACGGCGCGGCCCTGATCGCAGCGCCGGGCTGGACGGCGGGGGCTTTTCTGGGAGCCGGGGCGGGAGCGATCCTGCCGGTCAGAGTGAGCAACGCGCTGAGCGTAGCGCTGTACGGCATGTTTCTAGCGATCATTATTCCGGCGGGAAAGAAAAATAAGATCGTGGCCGGTATCGTATTATGCTCCATGCTGTGCAGCTTTCTGCTTACCCGCCTGCCCGTCGTGCGCGGGCTCTCTTCCGGTATGCAGATCATCGTGCTGACGGTGCTGATCGCGGGCGCGGCGGCGTGGCTGTTCCCGGTAAAAGAAGAAGCGAAAGGAGGAGATGAGATTGTCTCATAGCATTGCAGGATATCTTTTGGTGGCGGCAGCCTCCATCTATCTGATCCGGGCGCTTCCGATGACCCTGATCCGCAGGGACATTCGCAATCCTTTTATCCGTTCGTTCCTGCATTATGTGCCCTATGTGACGCTGTCGGTCATGACGTTTCCGGCGATCCTGTCCGCGACGGGGAGCCTCGCCTCCGCGTGGGCCGGATTCGCGGCCGGGGCGGCGCTCGCCTATCTGGACGGGAACCTGTTTCGGGTCGCGCTTGGGGCCTGTCTGGCCGTATATCTGGCAGAATGGCTCCTTATCTGACCATCAGGGTAAGGATCGTCAGGTTGAATAATGTACTGCCCCGCGAGGATCGTCCCCTCCGGCAGGGCCAGTGGAAAAAGTCCGCTCATCTTTTGTCTCCGTCTACGGCTTTAAATGTACCATATTGGTAATATCGTAGTACTAAATTGGCGATAGGTCAATATGTAATTTGCCGATTCGGAGATAATAAATGTACCGTTTTGGCAATATAATAGAAGCATGGAGGTGATACCGGTGCGGCTGAAGGAGATCCGCTTGAGAAAGGGATACACGCAGAAAAATGTCGCAGATTACCTGCAGGTTTCCGTCAATGTGTATTCCCGCTACGAATTGGAAAAAAGGCAGCCCAGTATCGACAGCCTCGTGAAGATGGCGGATTTTTTTGATGTGTCGATCGATTATATGTTGGGAGTGTCCGATTTCCCGCTCCGCGTGGTCCGCAGGGAGGGGCTTTCGGACTATGAGGCGGAGCTGCTCATCGCCGCGCAGGAATCCGACAGACGGGCGAAGGAAGATGCCCTGACCATCTTAAAATCCCATCGAACAGCAAAAGAATCTTAGCTTTTACGATCCTTCCAGCATTTTTTTGAGATCCGCGCCGCCGCTTTCCGGCATTCCTCATTTTGAGCCGCAGACTTTTAAGGTTTGGGGCTTTTTTTGCGTATTTAGGGCTCTATGCGTGATTGGGATTTTTACATGATTGGAGCTTTTTGCATGATTGGAGCGTTTGCATGGTTGAAATTTTTTGCATGGCTGGGGCGTTTGCATGGTTAAAAATTTTTACGTGGCTGGGACTTTTGTATGGCTGGGGCGTTTATACGATTGGGGCTTTTGGGGCATATTGGAAGGGCTTTTCCAAAAAGATTCGGAATCGGTATAGATAGGAAGGCGGGGCTGTGATACAATAGGGGAAAACGGATATTCGCCTTTCATGGGGCGCGTACCGTCGTATCTGGATACGGGAATGAGATCAGGAGGTCATCTATGGAAAAATTCAGGGAAAAAAAGCGTTCGCTTTTCTTTGGGCTGCCGCTGTCGTTTACCGTTTATACGATCGACGAAGAGCTTCTGCACAGGAAAGAGGGATTTCTATCGATCCGGGAAGAGGACTGTTACCTATATAAGATTCAGGACGTAACGCTGACCCGGTCGCTGTGGGAACGGCTCTTTAAGCTGAGCACGATCATCTGCCACGCGGCGGATTCGACTGACCCGGTACTGACGCTGGCGCATGTCAGGAACGGGGACGAGATCAAGAAATATCTGATCAAAACCTCCGACGAGGAAAGGATGCGGAGAAGGACGCTCAATACGCTGGATATCACGGCGGGGATCGCCGAGGAGCTGTAACGGCGGGCAAAGAGCCGAAGAAACCCGGCGTACAAGGCCGAAGGAGTTTAATAGCAACGAGACGAAGGAACCCAGCGGGCAAAGATCGAAGAGGCTCCGCGCGGCGCGGCCTGCGCAAAGAGTTTTAAGAAAGGGAATCAAGTTGGAAAAAGCATATAAATTGGAATTTGCGAATGAACAGACCGAAGGACTGGCGTTAGACTGCTGCGGCTGCTCGAAGACGGAGCCGCTGCACAGCTTCGGCCCCGCGTTAAAGCCGCATTTCCTGATCCACTATGTATTGAGCGGCAAAGGGAGATTCTCGGCCGGAGGACAGGAGTACAGTCTGGAGGCCGGGGACGGGTTTTTGATCGAACCGGGCGAGCTGGTCTTTTATCAGGCGGACGGGACGGAGCCGTGGACTTACGTATGGGCGGGCTTCAGCGGCAGTCAGGCGGAGAAATATGTAAAGGAGCTGGGGCTGTCGAGCCAGCATCCGGTGTTCTCCTCGAATAAGCGGGAGGAGCTGTATGCCTGCGTGCGCAATATGATGGAGCACAATACCTCGGGCGTGGCGAACGATCTGCGCAGAAACGGGGAGCTGGCCGTTTTTTTGTCCCTGATCGGCGAAGAAGCGCCGGTAAAGGAGACGGGCGGGGAGGATCGGGCGAACGCTTATGTAAAAAAGGCGATCTCCTTTATCCAGAGCAATTACTGCAATCCGATCAAGGTCACGGATATCTCGGATTTTGTCTGCGTGAACAGGAGCTATCTTTATACCCTGTTTGAGCATTCGGTGTTTATGTCGCCGCAAAAATTTTTGTCCGCGTACCGCTTGACGAAGGCGACGCAGCTTTTGCAGACGACGGATATCCCGATCGAAAGCATCGCCTTATCCTGCGGCTATAACGACGCGATCGTATTTACGAAAGCGTTTAAACAGATGAAGGGGATGCCGCCTACGGCTTACCGCAAATGGGCGCGTCAAAACGGCGGACGACGCGATAAGGAAAAGCTGCTGCAGATCGAGGATTTTATCAGGGAACAGGGGATACGGGAGAAGCCGTAAGGATACAACATTTTTACAAAGATAGACAACATGCGGGGCGGGCATGAGACGGGCGGATATGCTACAATACGGAAAAAGGATCGCCGGAGAGGAAGGAGCGTGTGAGATGAAAGAGAAGGTATTACAGAAATTTAAGGAGCTGTACGGGAGCGCGGAGGGCGTTTCGGTGTATTTTGCGCCCGGGCGCGTCAATATGATTGGGGAGCATACCGATTATAACGGGGGACATGTGTTTCCCTGCGCGCTGACGATCGGCACCTATATGGCGGTGAAAAAAAGGGCGGACAAAAAGCTGCGCTTTTATTCCCTTAATTTTGAGGATCTGGGCGTGCTGGAATCCTCCATCGAGGGCATTGAGCCGGAAAAGTCCGCGGAATGGACGAATTATCCAAAGGGCGTGATGTGGGCGTTCGCGGGCAGGGGCTTTGTCATGGACTGCGGGCTGGACGTGGTCGTCTCCGGCAATATCCCGGCGGGCTCGGGGCTGTCCTCGTCGGCGTCGTTAGAGGTCGTAACGGGCTATATGCTGCGGGAGCAGTTCGGCTTTGACGTGAGCAATGTCGATATCGCGCTGATCGGGCAGTATTCGGAAAACAATTTTAACGGAATGAACTGCGGTATCATGGATCAGTTCGCGTCGGCGATGGGCAAAAAGGACAATGCGATCTTCTTAAATACGGCTGATTTATCCTACGAATACGCGCCGCTAGTCCTAGACGGGGCAAGGATCCTGATCGCCAACAGCAATGTAAAGCATAAGCTGGTGGATTCCAAATATAACGAGCGCAGGAACGAGTGCGAAACGGCGCTGCGGGAGCTGCAGGAGGCCGTCGCGATCCATACGCTCGGCGATCTGACCGAGGAACAGTTTGAAACCTATAAATCGGCGATCCATGACGAGACCCGGAGGAAGCGGGCAAAACATGCGGTATACGAGAACCAGCGGACGATCCGCGCGGTAGAAGCCCTAAAGCAGAAGGATATCGCGCTGTTTGGAAAGCTGATGAACGATTCCCATATCTCCCTGCGGGACGATTATGAAGTGTCCTGCGAGGAGATCGACGTACTGGTGGAGGAAGCGTGGAAGATCGACGGCGTGATCGGCTCCCGGATCACGGGAGGCGGCTTTGGCGGCTGCACCGTCAGCATTGTTAAGGAAGAAGCGGTAAACGCTTTTATTGAACGGGTAGGGGCGGCTTATACGGAAAAGACCGGAAAGAAAGCGGATTTTTATGTCGTGGATATCGGAGACGGCCCGTCCGTTTTATAGGGAGAGAGAAAGATGATACAGGAAGCAATCGGAAAATTGATACAGTATGGCATTGGCGCGGGGCTGATCGGGGAAGAGGACAGGCTCTATACGCAGAATCGGCTGCTGGAGCTGTTCGATCTGGACGAGCCCGGAGAGATGGGTGCGCCTGCGGACGTAAGGGCGGAAGATCTGGAATCCATTCTCGGGGAGATGTTGGAATACGCGCATGAGAAGGGCATTCTGCCGCAGGACGATATCGTGCACCGGGATCTGTTCGACACAAGGATCATGGGCCTTTTAACGCCGCCGCCGAGCGCGGTGATCCGCAGATTTAAAGAGCTGTTTGCGGATTCGCCCCAAAAGGCCACGGAGTACTATTATCAATTCAGTCAGGATACGGATTATATCCGGCGTTACCGCATTCAAAAGGATAAAAAGTGGACGGTGGATACGGAGTATGGGAAGCTGGACATCACGATCAATCTTTCCAAGCCGGAAAAAGACCCGCGCGCGATCGCGGCGGCGAAGCAGGCAAAGCAGAGCGGCTATCCCAAGTGCCAGCTTTGTGTGGAAAACGTGGGCTACCGGGGGAGGACGAACCACCCGGCGCGCCAGAACCACAGGATTATTCCCGTCACGCTCGCGGGGGAGGACTGGTATTTTCAGTATTCGCCCTATGTATATTATAATGAACATTGTATCGTGTTAAACAGCCGGCATATCCCGATGAAGATCGAGCGGGATACCTTCTGCAAGCTCCTTGATTTTGAGGAGCAGTTCCCGCATTATTATTTGGGCTCCAATGCCGACCTGCCGATCGTGGGAGGCTCTATCCTGAGCCATGAGCATTTTCAGGGCGGAAATTATGAGTTCCCGATGGACAGAGCGCCGATCGAGCGGTATTTTGAGGTAAAAGGGTTTGAAGAGGTGGAGGCGGGGATCGTCAAATGGCCGATGTCGGTGATACGCCTGCGCAGCGCGGACAGAGAAAAACTGACAGATCTGTCGGATCTGATCCTGAAAAGCTGGAGAGGCTACACGGACGAGACGGCCTTTGTCTATGCGCAGACCGACGGGGAGCCGCATAATACGATAACGCCGATCGCGCACTGCCGCGAGGGGAAATTCGTGATGGATCTGGTGCTGCGCAACAATATCACGACGCCGGAGCATCCTCTGGGCGTGTACCACCCCCATGCAAAGCTCCATCATATCAAAAAGGAAAATATCGGCCTGATCGAGGTAATGGGACTGGCGATCCTGCCCTCGCGCCTGAGATCGGAGCTGGAGCTTTTGCAGGAAGCGATCCTGCAGGGGCGGGATATCCGCGGGATCGAAGCGATTGAAAAACATGCGGACTGGATCGAGGAGATCCTGCCGAAATATGCCGATATCAATGCGGATAATATTGAAGCGATCTTACAAAAGGAGGTCGGGCTGGTATTCTGCGAGGTGCTCCACGACGCGGGCGTATTCAAGCGCACAAGGGAGGGCGCGGCGGCCTTTGACCGCTTTACCGAGAGCTTGTCCAAAGCAAGTAAAGCATGAAGATCCTGCTGGCCGCGATCAACGCGAAATATATCCACTCCAATCCCGCGGTCTATAGCCTGCGCGCGTATGCGGCGGACGCAAAGGAGCGGATCGAGATCGCGGAATATACGATCAATCACAGGACGGACGCGATCCTAGAGGATCTGTACCGGCGCGGCGCGGATGTGATCGCGTTTTCCTGCTATATCTGGAATATCGGTATCGTGGGGACGCTGTTGGACGAGCTGCCCAAGCTCATGCCCGAAACGGCGCTCTGGCTGGGCGGCCCGGAGGTCTCCTACGACGCGCCGCAGATCCTGCGGGCGTATCCGGCGCTGTCGGGGATCATGGTTGGCGAGGGCGAGGAGACCTTTCGGGAGCTGGCGGAATATTACTGCGGGCGCGGCGGGACGCTTTCTAAGATCGCGGGGCTGTGCCTGCCGGGAGAGGGATTTACGGCGAGACAAAAGCCCCTTTCCTTAGACGACATTCCGTTCTGGTATCGGGAATATGGGAGCCCGCTGTTCGCGCACCGTATCGTCTATTATGAATCGAGCCGGGGCTGTCCCTATACCTGCAGCTATTGCCTTTCGGGCGAAGCGGGCGGGGTGCGTCTGCGCAGTCTTGAGAAGGTATGCGGGGAGCTGCAGTTCTTTCTGGACCAAAGGGCGGCGCAGGTCAAGTTTGTGGACAGGACGTTTAACTGCAACAGGGAGCATACCCGCGGGATCTGGACGTATCTGTTAGAACATGACAACGGCGTCACAAATTTTCATTTTGAGGTCACGGCGGATATCCTAACGGACGAGGAGCTGGAGCTGCTCGGAAGGATGCGCCCGGGGCTGGTGCAGCTGGAGATCGGCGTACAGTCCGTAAACGCCGCTACGCTGCGCGAGATCAGGCGGCGCGTGGATACGGAAAAGTTAAAGGCCGCCGTCTCGCGTATCCGGGCGAAAGGGAACGTCCATATCCACTTGGATCTTATCGCGGGCCTGCCCTATGAAGATTATGACAGCTTTGTCAGCTCGTTCTGCGCGGTATACGCCATGCGGCCCGATCAGCTGCAGCTCGGCTTTTTAAAGCTGCTGAAGGGCTCCCGTATGCGGGAGAGGGCGCGGGAATACGGGATCGCGTACCGCTCCGGCGCGCCGTATGAGATCCTCTGCTCGAAGTGGCTTAGCTATGCGCAGATATGCAGGCTCAAGCGGATCGAGGAAATGGTGGAGATCTATTACAACAGCCGCCAGTTTGTCCATACGCTGGCCGCGCTGGTTCCCCGCTTTGCAAATCCCTTCCGTATGTATGAAGCGCTGGCGGACTACTGGGAGGAAACGGGCCGGCAGGCGGGCAGCCCGTCGCGCGCATACCGCTATGAGGCGCTCTTTGCCTTCGCCTGCCGGGCGGATGGGGAGCGTATGCCGCTCTACCGGGAGCTTTTGACCTACGATATGTATCTGCGGGAGAAATGCAAGAGCCGTCCGGCCTTTGCGCGCGATCTGACGCCTTACCGCGGGATATTGCGAAAAAGGAGCCGGGAGAAAAAAGAGCACGCGGATATCTTTACGTATCCGGTGTGGGAAACGGAGCCCGAGAAACTGGAAAAAAAGCTGAGCGTCCCGGTCATGGTGCATTTCTGCTATGAAAAAAGAAACGCGCTCGATCATGCGGCCGAAACGGCGGTCGAAGAGATGGACGAAGGAGAAGGCGTGGGAGAAACAGAATGAAAAAACATACAAAAGAGATCCTTGCGCTGTTAGATGAGCACTATGGAAAAGAGTATGTCTGCTATCTAAGCCATGAGAACGCATGGCAGCTTTTGATCGCGACGATACTCAGCGCCCAGTGCACGGATGCAAGGGTGAATATCGTGACGGAGAAGCTGTTTCAGAAATACCGCTCGCCGGCGGACTTTGCGGCGGCGGATCTGCACGAGCTGGAACAGGATATCCATTCGACAGGATTTTATCATAATAAGGCGAAAAATATCATCGCCTGCTGCAAGAGCCTGTGCGAGAACTATGGCGGCGAGGTGCCCCAGACGCTCGAGGAGCTGACCTCCTTAGCGGGCGTCGGGCGCAAGACGGCGAACGTGATACGGGGGAATATCTTCCATGAGCCGAGCATTGTGGTGGATACGCATGTGAAGAGGATCTCCAATAAGCTGGGGCTGGTATCGGGAGACGATCCGGTCAAGCTGGAATTTGACCTGATGAAGGAGCTCCCGAAGGAGCACTGGATACGCTACAATATCCAGATCATCCGTTTGGGGCGGGAGATCTGCAAGGCTCCCGTGCCGAAGTGCGAAGAATGCTTCCTGGCGGGCCATTGCCCCTCTTATCAGCCTAAGGGGCAGGCGGAAAAGAAAACGGCAAAGGAAGGGTCTGCCCGCAGACGGACGGGAAAGCAGGGTCAGGCTTCCTTATGAGAGGAGAGGGATTCCTTTAGGGTGCGGACGATGACGGCGCTCATAGGAGGCTGCAGAGATTTGGCGGCGCTGACGAGCCCGTCTATTTTTTCCCATTCGCCCAGCGAGCGGTAGATGGAAGCGAGCAGAAAATAGGAGCCGCTGACGTCCGTATGGGTGGAGACGGCAAATTCCAGAATGCTTCGCGCCTCTGGGACGTATCCGCGCTCATAGAGCAGAGAGGCCCACTTCTGCAGGGTGCGGGCGAGCAGGGTGTAATTCTGGTCGTATTCCGAGAGCGCTGCAAGATTGGGTGCGCCGTACATCAGCTTGAGATCCGTATTGGAGTATCCGGTGAGATTCACGATCGTCTGCCCGGAAAGCTCCCGGATCAGGGAGAGGCATTCCGCGACCTCGTCTTCTTCGGAGCAGGTCTCCATCGGGAGGAGGGAGAGCGGGATCGTAATATAGGCAAGCGTATCGAGCGGTTTTCTGCGGGTACGGTTGGCGCGGCGCTCCCTTTCCCAGAAGCTGTCCTGCTTTTTTTCCATTTCCCTTCTGGATTTGGAGATCTCGTAGGACAGCCATACGATGAATACGATAAAACTTGCAAAAAAAGGGATTCTCATTTATAATATCCTTTCAAATGGGGTGATCGTGATGTTTCATAAAAGGACGAGAAAAATCATTTCTACCGTCATCATTATTCTGGTAGTATTGGCAATGCTTCTGCCGATACTAACTTATTTTATTGCATAACGCGAACGTATGTCAATTCAGAGGGAAAGAATATGAAAAAATGGATCTATGCGGCGGCAGGCGCTTTGACGGCGGTCTTTTGCTTTTCGGGATTTTTACAGACTGCGGAGGCGTCGCGGGACGGAGAAGGGACTATCCATAAGGGGATCTATATCGGGGACATCGACGTATCGGGCATGAACCGGGAAGAGGCCGCGGACGCGGTGGAAGGGTATGTGCAGAGCCTGAAGGAGACGCCGATCACATTAAACGCGGTCGGAGGCGCGCAGGTGACGGTGACGGCCGGCGAGCTGGGGATCAAATGGGTCAATGAAGAGGTGCTGGAGGAAGCGCTCTCTTTGGGAAAGGCAGGAAATATCCTCAATCGCTATAAACAGCTAAAGGAGCTGGAGCGCGATACGAAACGATATGAGATCGAGATGGAATTTGACCGGAACACGGTAAACGCGGTCGTGAGCGAGCGCTGCACGGAATTTGACGTACCGGCGCAGGACGCGTCGCTGCGCCGCGAGAACGGGCAGTTTCTCATCGAGGGCGGCCAGACAGGCGAAAAGGTAGACGTGGAGGCGTCCGTAGAAAAGCTGGAGACTTTCCTGCGCGACGAATGGAACCGGGAGGCGGCGTCGGTCGATCTTACGATCGTGGAAGAGAAGCCTAAGGGAAACCGGGAAGATCTCGAAAAGGTGAAGGACGTGCTGGGGACCTATACGACGAGCTATGCGTCCTCGGGCGCGGACCGGAGCGCAAACGTGGCGAACGGGTGCCGTCTGATCAACGGGGTGACGCTGTATCCGGGCGAGGAATTTTCGGCGTACGAGATGGTCAGCCCCTTTACGCAGGAAAACGGTTATCATATGGCGGGCTCCTATCTAAACGGCATGGTGGTCGACAGTCTGGGAGGCGGGATCTGTCAGGTATCCACCACGTTATACAACGCGGTGCTGCTTTCCGAGCTGGAAGTAACGGAGCGCCATAACCATTCGATGGAGGTCAGCTATGTACAGCCTTCGGCGGATGCCGCGATCGCGGAGAGCTCGGGCAAGGACTTTAAATTTGTGAACAATCTGGAATATCCGATCTATATCGAGGGCTATACGGCGGATAAGCATATTACGTTTACGATCTACGGCGTGGAGACGAGAGATCCGGGGCGCGTCGTGAGCTTTGAGAGCGAGATCCTTTCCGAGACGAAGCCGGATACGGAGACGATCATCGCCGACGCCGGACAGCCGGTCGGCTATGTGAAGGTGCAGTCCGTGCATGTGGGCCGGACCGCAAGGCTGTGGAAGATCGTTACGGAAAACGGCGAGGAGGTCAGCCGGGAAGAGATCAATAACAGCACCTATAAATTCGTGCCGCGCACCGCGACGGTCGGAACGGCGACGTCTGATCCGATCGCGGCGCAGATGATACAGGACGCGATCGCCACCAATAATATCGACCATGTGAAAAATGTCGCGGCTTCTCTTCAGGCGGGCGATCTGACCTTGGGCGGAACCGTGGCATTGCCGGGCATTCTGCCTGCGCCTGCCGTGCCTGAAGCGTCGGCGGATCCTGCCGCGGCGGAGACGCCCGCGGCCCCGGCGGCATGACGGAGCCGATAGAGCGGAGAGGTCGGAATGAAAAAGGGGAAACTGCCGGAAAACGTATTAAAGCGTTCCGTGCTGCGACAACTGGATACAAAACGGGAAGAGGTATTGCTTGGCGCGGGCGTAGGGGAGGACTGCGCCGTTATCGCGCTGGCTGAGGACGAGGTCTTTGTGGTATCGACCGATCCGGTTACGGGAACGACAAAGGATGCCGGAATGCTGGCGGTACAGGTGACGGTCAACGATCTTGCCAGCGCGGGCGCGGAGCCGGTCGCGCTCCTTGTATCGGCGCTCCTGCCGGAGGTGACGGAGGAAGAGGAGATACGGGGGCTGGTACGGCAGATGGAGGATACCTGCGCGCGGCTCAACGTACAGATCGCGGGAGGACATACGGAGATCACCGATGCGGTGAACCGTCCGATCCTCACGGTGACGGGGATCGGGAAGGCGAAACGGGACGGCGTCCTAAAGACCGGAGGGGCGAGGCCGGGACAGGACGTGGTCGTATCCAAATGGATCGGGCTGGAAGGGACTTCTATTTTGGCAAAGGAAAAGGAAGCGCTGTTAAAAACGCGCCTGCCCTCGCGCCTGATCGAGGAGGCGAAAGGCTTCGACCGGTTTTTGAGTATCCTGCCGGAAGCCGTTATCGCCCAAAGGTCCGGCGTCACGGCGATGCATGATATCACGGAGGGCGGCATTTTCGGCGCGCTCTGGGAGCTCGCGGAGAGCGCGGGCGTCGGACTGGAGATCGATCTAAAGCGGATCCCGATCCGTCAGGAGACGATAGAGATCTGTGAATTTTTTGAACTGAATCCCTATGAGCTGATCTCCAGCGGCAGTCTTTTGATGACGGCGGACAGCGGCTATGATCTGGTGAATGCGCTGAGGGAGAGACAGATCCCCGCGGCGATGATCGGCCGGATACGGGAGGGGAATGACAGGATCGTTCAGAACGGAGAGGAACGGCGGTTTTTAGAGCCTCCGAAGTCGGATGAATTGTATAAGATCGTATAAATATGACATATATGTCGGAAAGAGGGCGGAAAAATGAGAGAGCAGATTTTGAAGATCATTGAGAAAAACGGCAGGATCGATTTTAAGGAGCTGGCCATCTTACTTGGCGTGGAGGAGATCGAGGTCGTGAACGAGGTCGCGGCGTTAGAGGCGGAGGGGATCATCTGCGGCTACCATACGATCATTGACTGGGAAAAAACCTCGATCGATACGGTGACGGCGCTGATCGAGGTGCGCGTGACGCCCCAGCGCGGGCAGGGCTTTGACAGCATAGCGGAGCGCATTTACAAATATCCCGAGGTGCGCGCGGTCTATCTGATCTCGGGCGGCTACGACCTGCTGGTGATACTGGACGGCAAGAGCCTGCGCGACGTATCGAAGTTCGTCACGGATAAGCTCTCGACGATGGATTATGTGCTGAGCACGGCGACTCATTTTATCCTGAAAAAATATAAAGACCACGGGACGATACTGACAAAAAAATACGAAGATGAAAGGGAGAAGATCACGCCATGAGAAATCCTTTATCAGAAAAAGCGGCAGCGTTAAAACCCTCCGGCATTCGGAAATTTTTTGATATCGTGAGCGAGATGAAGGACGCGCTCTCCCTCGGCGTAGGAGAACCGGATTTTGATACGCCGTGGCATATTCGGGACGAGGGGATCTATTCTCTGGAAAAGGGGCGCACCTTCTATACCTCCAACGCAGGGCTGAAGGAGCTGCGGGGCGAGATCGCTTCTTATTTAAAGCGGAAGCTGGGCATAGAGTACGATCCTGACCATGAGGTGCTGGTCACGGTAGGCGGTTCGGAAGCGATCGACATCGGAATGCGCGCCGTGCTCAATCCGGGCGACGAGGTGCTGATCCCGCAGCCAAGCTTTGTTTCCTATGAGCCCTGCGCGATCATGGCGGACGGCGTGCCGGTCATAATCGATCTAAAGGAAGAGGACGAGTTCAGGCTGACGGCCGCGGAGCTCAGGGCGGCGGTCACGGATAAGACAAAGCTGCTGGTGCTGCCCTTCCCGAACAATCCGACCGGGGCGATCATGGAGAGAAAGGATCTGGAAGAGATCGCGGAGGTCATTCGGGAAAAGGATCTTTTGGTCATGTCGGACGAGATCTATTCCGAGCTGACCTATAAGGGGGAGCATGTTTCCATCGCCTCGCTTCCGGGTATGAGGGAGCGGACGATCCTGATCAACGGGTTTTCCAAAGCGTATGCGATGACGGGCTGGCGGCTCGGATACGCCTGCGGGCCGAAAGAGATCCTAGAGCAGATGACAAAGCTGCACCAGTTTGCGATCATGTGCGCGCCGACTACGAGCCAGTATGCGGCGGTCGAGGCGCTGCGCAACGGGGACGGCGATGTGGCGGAAATGCGCGAATCCTACGATCAGAGGCGGCGCTATCTGCTCCATGCGTTCCGCGAGATGGGGCTGGAATGCTTTGAGCCGTACGGCGCGTTTTATGTATTTCCCTGCATTCGGGAATTTGGAATGACGAGCGAGGAATTTGCCACGAGATTTTTGGAAGAGGAAAAGGTGGCCGTCGTACCGGGGACGGCCTTCGGGGACTGCGGCGAAGGATACCTGCGGATCTCCTATGCGTATTCTCTGGAAAATCTAAAGGTAGCGATCGGCAGGCTGGAGCGCTTTGTCAAGAAGCTGCGTGAGAGCTAGAAAGGGCGGGCCGCGCCGCGGGGCTTTGGCGGGACGACTTTGGAAAGGGAGCGGGGACGATGCATATCGTTTTACATCAGCCGGAGATCCCGGCGAATACGGGGAATATCGGAAGGACCTGCGCCGCGACAAAGAGCCGCCTGCATTTGATCGAGCCTCTGGGGTTCCGCTTAAATGAAAAGGCGATCCGGCGCGCGGGAATGGATTACTGGGAAACGGTGGACGTAACGCGATATGTCAATTATGAAGCGTTCCTTTTGCAGAATCCGAACGCGGCGATCTGGTACGCGACGACAAAGGCCGAAAAGGTTTATACGGAGGCGGCCTTTGGAATGGACGATTATCTGATGTTTGGGAAGGAGAGCGGCGGGATTCCCGAGGAGATACTGGCAGAGCATAAGGAACGCTGTATCCGTATCCCTATGCTGGAGGAGACGCGTTCCCTGAACCTGTCAAACGCCGTGGCGATCGTGCTTTACGAGGCGCTGCGGCAGAACGGGTTTGCCGGTATGCAGACGGTGGGGAAGCTGCACCGCCTTACGTGGAAAGACGAGGCTCAGTCGTAGTCGTCGTCCACTTTGGCGAGGGTAAAGATAAATTCCGTGCCGACGCCCTCGGTGCTGATCACGTTGATATTTTCATCATGGGACTGGATGATCTCTTTTACGATGGAGAGACCTAATCCGGTCCCTTTTTTATCCTTGCCGCGGGAGAGATCCGTTTTGTAAAAGCGGTCCCAGATCAGTTTGAGGCTGTCCTTCGGGATCCCGATCCCGTCGTCTTTGACGGAGACCAGCACCTTATTGATCTTTTCCGTAGTCTCGATCTTGATAACGGAATTGTTATGGCTGAATTTGATCGCGTTATCGAGCAGATTGTAAAGCACCTGCTGGATCTTGCCGGGATCTGCGTTGACGGTCAGCTCTTCCCCGGTCAGGATCAGCTCGATCACGATGGTCTTATTCTGGCAGATACCCTCGAAGGCCGCCGCCGTATTGCGTATCATCTGATTGATGTCAAAGTCCGCCCGTTCAAGCAGCATTCCTTTGGTGTTTAGGTTGTTGAGCTGCAAAAGCTCGTTCGTCAGCTTGGTAAGGCGCTCCGTTTCGTTTAAAACGATATGCAGATATTTCTCATACATTTCCGGCGGTATCGTCCCGTCGAGCATGGCTTCGAGATAGCCTTTGATCGAGGTGAGCGGGGAGCGGAAATCGTGGGAAATGTTCGCGACGAATTTTTTTTGATTGTCCTCGCTCTTTGCGATCTCGCTGGCCATATAGGAGAGGGCCGCGGCCAGATACCCCATTTCATCCTCGCTCTCGACTTGAAATTCATAATGCATGTTGCCGCCCGCGTACTGCTCGGTGGCGTGGGTGATCCTGCGCAGCGGGATATAGACCATTTCCGTAAAGAAAAAGAGAATGATCATGGACAGCAGGAGCATGATGATCAGCAGGATATAGGAAATATTTAACAGGCTGTCGGCGGAGCTTCTGATCGCGCTCATGGGGGAATGAATGACAACGTAGCCGCTTACCTTGAAATTGGAGGTGATCGGCGCGAATACGCTCAGGGTCTCCTCGGAAAAATACTGAAAGAAATCGCCGACCGTATAATAGGAGCCGGACGTGACCGTGGGATCGAAATGCTCGACGATAACGGGATTGTCGATCTCGACCGGTGCGGAGGAATCCAAGATGATACGGCCGGAGGGATTGATGATCCAGATCGTGGAGGAGAGGTAGGTGTCTAACGCGTCAAGCTGCGTTTTGACGCTGTCAAGAGAAGCCTGATTGTTATACAGGTCGGAGGCGTAGGTATTGGCGATCAGGGTGGCCTCCCGGTAGAGGGCGTCCGCCTTTTCCCGGCGCAAATGCTCTAACGTCATGCTGGAGACGAAGGTCGCGACCGCGATGAAGCCAAAAAAGCCGAAGATCAGATAGGCCAGTAAAAATTTTAAATACAGAGTTTTGCGCATTTCAGCTTTTCACCTCAAATTTATAACCGATCCCCCAGATCGTAGCAAGACGCCATGCGGAATGATCCTTGATCTTTTCGCGCAGACGCTTGATGTGCACGTCCACCGTCCGGGTGTCTCCGGCGTATTCATAGCCCCAGATCTGGTCGAGAAGCTGCTCTCTGGTAAAGACATGGTTCGGGGAGGACGCCAGAAAATATAAGAGCTCCAGCTCTTTGGGCGGCATTTCCACGGCCTTGCCCATGTAGATAACGGAATAGTTCGTCTGGTTGACGGTCAGGTCGGGGTATTCCACGCATTTGATATCGCTGTCCTTCGCGGGCTGCGGGACGGCCTTATAGCGGCGCAGCACGGCCTTGACTCTGGCGACCAGCTCTTTGGAATCGAAGGGCTTTTCCATGTAGTCGTCTGCGCCCAGCTCCAGACCGAGCACCTTATCGAAGATTTCGCCTTTGGCGGAGAGCATGATGATCGGGACGGCGGATCTGGCGCGGACCTCGCGGCATACCTGATAGCCGTCCATGCCCGGCAGCATGAGATCCAACAGGATCAGGCCGGGCTGAAAGCTGTCTAAGGAAGGGAGCACGGATTCCCCGTCGTTTACGATCTTCGTCTCGAAGCATTCCTTTGTCAGATAGAGAGAGATGAGCTCTGCGATATTGTTGTCGTCGTCTACGATGAGTATTTTCTGCCTGTTTACCATATGGCCCTCCTTTTATTCCTATTTAAAAGTCGCGATCGTGACGCCCGCGTCGCCCTCGCCAAATTCCCCGAGCCGAAATTCCTTGATCGTTTTCATGCGCGCAAGCTGCCTGTGAACCGCGCTCCTGAGCGCTCCGGTGCCCTTGCCGTGTACGATGCGCACGCTGGGCAGATGCGCCAGATAGGCGTCGTCCAGATATTTATCCAGCTCGGCGAGCGCCTCGTCTACCGTTTTGCCGAGCAGATTGATCTCGGTGGAAACAAAGGCCGATTTGGACATTTTGATCTTTCCCGTCCCGCTCTTTTGCAGGGAAGGGGCATGGATCGTCTCCTCCTGTATCAGGGCGAGATCCTGAATGTTGACCTGCGAGCGGATAATGCCGCATTGTACGAAAAGATTGCCCTTCTTATCGGGAAGGGAGCTGACGATACCCTTTAAGCCCATCGAGAGCACCTTGACGGCGTCGCCCTTTTTGATCTGGCCGGGCTTTAGGGAAGGGGCGGCGGCGCTGCTCTTTTTGACGGCGAGCGCCTCGTTTTTCTCGCTGATCTTTCCGCGGAGCTGTCCCCGGGCCTTTTCGAGCTCCTTCATGGAAG
The DNA here is from genome assembly GCA_947626715.1 of uncultured Lachnospiraceae bacterium. Taxonomy (GTDB): domain Bacteria; phylum Bacillota; class Clostridia; order Lachnospirales; family Lachnospiraceae; genus VSOB01. The sequence continues at coordinate 23,457 of CANQTG010000024.1, forward strand.
CGCCGGGGCCGGCCTTCTGGAATGAGCGGATCGTCTCGTCGGCGACGTCTTTGGCCTCTTGGAGGATCTCTCTGGCCCGTTCATTGGCCTGCTCTAGGATCTTATTGCGGGAAGCGTCTATTTTTTCCTGCTTTTGCTGTAGTCGTTCCTTGAGCGTCTCGATCTCTCTTTTATAAGTCTCGATCTCCTGACGCTCCGTTTCGATCGCGGCGCGGCTGCTTTCGAGCTCGGCCAGCAGATCCTCAAAGCTCTCCGTCTGCGCGTCGATCTGCTCCCGGGCCTTTTCTATGATCTGGGGCGAAAGGCCGAGCCGGGACGAGATGGCGAAGGCGTTGCTCTTTCCGGGGATGCCGATCAGAAGGCGATAGGTGGGCCGCAGGCTCTCGATATCAAACTCGCAGCAGGCGTTTTCCACGCGGGGTGTAGAGAGCGCATAGACCTTTAATTCGCTGTAATGGGTGGTCGCCATCGTGCGGATCCCGCGCGTATGGAGATGGTCCAAGATCGCGATCGCAAGGGCGGCCCCCTCGGCGGGATCCGTGCCCGCGCCGAGCTCGTCGAAAAGGCAGAGTGCGTTTTCGTCGGCCTGCTTTAGGATACGGACGGTATTGGTCATATGCGAGGAAAAGGTGCTCAGACTCTGCTCGATACTCTGTTCGTCCCCGATATCGGCGTAGACCTCCTCAAAGACCGCCAGTTCGCAGGCGTCTAAAGCGGGGATATGCAGCCCCGCCTGCCCCATCAGGGTAAACAGGCCCACGGTCTTGAGGGAGACCGTCTTGCCGCCGGTATTGGGGCCGGTGACGACGAGCAGGTCAAAGTCTTCGCCCAGACGGATGTCGATCGGCACCACCGCTTTTTTGTCGATCAGGGGGTGGCGGCCCCTGCGGATATGGATACGGCCTTCCTGATTAAAGATCGGCTTTGACGCGTCCATCGAAAGCGCGAGGGCGGCTTTGGCAAAGATAAAGTCGAGCCGGGTCAAGAGCTTTTGGTTGGAAAGAAGCTCGCCGGTATGCTCCGACGCCAGAGCGCTGAGAGCGCGCAGGATCTCTTCGATCTCGCGCTGTTCCGCAATAGCGAGCTCCTTTAGCTGATTGTTGAGGGAGACCACGGCGGCCGGTTCGATAAAAAACGTAGAGCCGGTCGAGGATTGGTCGTGCACCATGCCCGGGACCTGCGATTTGTATTCCGCTTTGACCGGGAGGCAGTAGCGGCTGCCGCGCATGGTGATAACAGGATCCTGAAGGTATGTGCGGCAGGAGCCGTTTACCATCGAAGTCAGCTGGGCGTGGATCTTATCGTTGACGGAAAGCTGCGATCTGCGGATCCGGCGCAGCGCGGGGCTTGCGTCGTCCGCAAAGACGTCCTCGTCCAAAATGCAGCGGCGGATCTCGTTTGCAAGCTGCGTCAGCGGGATAAGGAGCTGAAAGGATTCCGTCAGGGAATCCGCGGGCGTATCGTCGCGTTCCTCTCTGCCGTAGGATTTGATCCGAGCGGCGCATTCGAGCAGGGAAGCGATCTGGAGCAGCTCGGTGCAGGAAAGGACGGAGCCGACCTCGAGGCTTCGGATCACATAGAAGAGCTCGCGGTTGCCGGAAAAGGAGGGCGCGCTCTTTTTAAGGATACGGCGCAGCGCGTCGGCCGTCTCGTCCTGCGACTGCCGTATCAGGACGGGGTCGGATACGGGCAGCAGGGAGGCGCACAGCTTTTTCCCCGGCTGCGAGGAAGCAAGCTCCGTCAGAGTATGCAGTATTTTATGAAATTCCAGTGTTTGTAAGACTTTAGCGTTCATAAAGACAGTATACCATAAAAGCCTGCCGTGTCAAAAGTCCCGGGGCGCGGAAACAAAATTCTTGTCAGGGGCGGCTGTATCGTCTATACTGAGACTTGGGAAGGGCGGCGAAGGGCCGCCGAAGAGCGCCTTTTTAAAAAGCGGCAGAGCGCGGCGCGTAAAAAGGGCGCGGGATAGGGCAGGGTGGACGGAGAATGGAAGAAGAGCGTAAGGAATCGCAAAAGAAAGAAGTTAATCAGGAACTTACGGAAAGCCCCAAATTTGATTTTATGCGGGAGCAGATCAAGGAACGCCCTCTGAATAAAAAAAAGCTGCTGCGCAGGACTGTGCTGACAGCCGCGATGGCGGTGCTCTTCGGTCTGGTGGCCTGCCTGACCGTGCTGGTGCTGGAGCCGGTGTTCAGCAACTGGCTGTATCCCGAGGAGCCGGCGGAAAATATCGAGCTGCCGCCGGAGACGGAGGAGATCCTGCCGGAGGATATGGTCTTGGACGACGAGGAGCTGGAGCAGGAAAAAGAGAGGGAGGAAGAGCCGGAGAGGACGGAGGCGGAAACGGAGACCGCGCAGGCGCAGGCCGATATGCGGGAGCAGATCGACGAGCTGGCGCTTTACCGGGGGATTTACAGCCGCCTTCAGGATCTTGGCGCGGAGGTGTCGCACGCGCTGGTAACGGTGACGGTGGTCACGTCGGACCGGGACTGGTTTGACAATATGTATGAGAGCAGGGGCCAGACGACGGGCGTGATCGTCGCCAATAATAACAGGGAATACCTGATCCTTGCCAATGCGGAGCCCTTTAAGGGGGAAGAGGCGATCCATGTGACATTTTATGACGGTTCGCAGGCGCAGGCCGAGGTGAAGATGACAAATCCCACGGTAGGGCTGGCGGCGCTGGCCGTTGACAATAAGGCGGTAAAGGAGACGACGGCGGAGGGGATCCGTCCGGCGAAGCTGGGGAGCTCTAACTATTCTTCCCTGACCGGCAGTCCCGTGATCGCGTTAGGGAGCCCGTCTGGCGTGAGCGGTTCCGTCATTTACGGGGTGGCGACCTCCAGCGGGAACCTGCTGCATACGGTGGATTCCAAATATAAGCTCATCACAACGGATATCTGCGGAAGCAGCGATGCGACCGGCGTGCTCGTGAATCTGGAGGGAGAGGTCATCGGGATCATCGATCAGAGCTATAATGACGCGCAGATGAAAAATGTCATCAGCGCGCTCGGGATCTCGGAGCTGAGAGGGACGATAGAAAATCTGTCTAACGCGGTGAGCGAAGCGTATCTGGGAATCTACGGGACGGATGTGACGCAGGAGGCGAACGAGACCCTGCAGGTGCCTTACGGCGCTTATGTAACGGAGATCGAGATGGATTCTCCGGCTATGCTCGTCGGGATCCAGAGCGGCGATGTGATCGTAAGCCTGAACGGGCGGATGGTGGGCAATTATGAAGAGTATATCGAAGCGCTGCGAAACAGTACGCCGGGCAGTACGGTGAACGTGACGGTAATGCGTCAGAATCAGGAAGAATATAAGGCGATGAGCTTTCCCGTAGAGCTGGGGGAGCTGAATTAAAAGTTTCCCGTAAAGCCGCGGAAGAGTTAAGTTAAAATTTTCCCGCGGAGCCGGGTTTCCCATAGGGCCGGGAGAGCGGAATGAAAAGAAAGCGGGTCGTAAGGCCGCGGTATCCGAGCGGGGGCGTTCGGGGAGATAGGAGGATAAGGTGAAGTATATTAAAGATTATAAAGAAGGCGAGCGGGTATGCGATATCTACCTGTGCAAGCATAAGCAGTCGGCGGTGACAAAAAATGGGAAAGCCTATGAAAGCGTGATCCTGCAGGATAAAACGGGGACGCTGGACGGTAAGATCTGGGATCCTAACAGCGCGGGGATCGAAGAATTTGACAGTTTGGATTATATTGAGGTTTACGGTGAAGTGACCAGCTTTCAGAATGCCCTTCAGGTCAATATCAAGCGGGCGCGCCTGTGCCGCGAGGGAGAGTTCGATCCGGCGGATTATCTTCCCGTAAGTTCTAAAGACAACGATACCATGTATCGGGAGCTGCTGGGGATCATCGACAGCATTGAGAATCCGTGGTTAAAGGCGCTTTTAAATTCCTTCTTTCGAGAGGACGAGGGCTTTATAAAAACGTTCAGGCGTTCGTCGGCCGCTAAGACGGTTCATCACGGGTTTGTCGGCGGACTGCTGGAGCATACCCTGAGCGTGACAAAGCTCTGCAGATATTACTGCGGGGCCTATCCGATCCTAAACCGGAACCTGCTGCTGACGGCCGCCCTTTGCCATGATATCGGGAAAACAAAGGAGCTGTCCTTATTCCCGGAAAACGACTATACGGACGAGGGGCAGCTATTGGGGCATATCGTAATGGGCGCAGAGATGGTCGGGGAAAAGATACGTTCGATACAAGGATTTCCCAAAGGGCTGGAGGGGGAATTAAAGCACTGTATCCTTTCCCATCATGGAGAATATGAATTCGGCTCTCCTAAGAAACCGGCGCTGATAGAAGCGGTGGCTTTAAACTTTGCCGATAATACGGACGCCAGACTGGAAACTTTTACGGAGCTTCTAAACGCCGCGCCGGGCGGGGACTGGCTGGGCTATAACCGGCTGTTTGAGTCCAACGTGCGCCGTACCCGGGAAGAATAGGAAGGAAAAGCGACATACAGGAAGGCGCTGTCAGAAGGAAAAGCGGCATATCGGAAAGCTGTATTAGAAGGAAAACCGAGATAAAAGGCTCAAAATACGCAGGCGGAGAATGGAGAGAGCGGCATGGACTATGTAAAAAACGACAGGATCGTCATTTCGATCGAAGATATCGGAGCCGGAGGCGAAGGGATCGGGAAGCTGGACGGATTCCCCTTTTTCGTTAAGGACGCGCTTCCCGGAGAGACGGTCGAGGCGATCGTTACAAAAGTGAAAAAAAGCTACGGCTATGCCAGATTGGAGAAGGTATGCAAGCCTTCTCCTTTTCGCGTGGAGGCAAAATGCCGGTTTTACAGGCAGTGCGGCGGCTGCCAGATACAGGCGCTTTCTTATGAGAAACAGCTGGAATGGAAACAGCGGAAGGTAAAGGAGAATCTGATACGGATCGGAGGCTTTGCGGCGGACGAGATCGAACGGGTCATGGAACCGATCGTCGGCATGGAGGAGCCGTACCGTTACCGGAACAAGGCACAGTTCCCGATCGGGACGGATAAGTCGGGACGCCTTATCGCGGGATTCTATGCCGGAAGGACGCACAGTATCATCGCCAATACGGACTGCGCGCTTGGAGTCTTAGAAAATCGGGAAATCCTTGAGACGGTTCTGGATTATATGCGGAAAGCGGGCGTTTCGGCCTATGAGGAAAAGACAGGCCGGGGCTTGGTGCGCCATGTGCTGATCCGCAAGGGCTTTGCGAGCGGGGAGCTGATGGTCTGTCTGGTCGTCAACGCAAGAGAGCTTCCGCGGGCAGAGCTGCTGGTGGAAGCGCTCCGGCAGATCCCCCATATGACGAGCATATCTTACAGCGTCAATCAGAAAAATACCAATGTCATCATGGGGGAGGAGATCGTACCGCTGTGGGGACGCAGCGCGATCATGGATAGGATCGGGGATATTACGTTTTTGATCTCGCCGCTGTCGTTTTATCAGGTAAACCCGCTGCAGACGAAGAAGCTGTATGAGCTGGCGGCGGCGTATGCGCAGCTTGACGGGACGGAAACGGTGTGGGATCTGTACTGCGGGATCGGGACGATCTCCCTGTTTCTGGCAAAGCGCGCGCGCAGGGTCTACGGCGTGGAGGTCGTAGAGCAGGCGGTCCGGGACGCGCGTGCGAACGCGTCCTTGAACGGGATAGAAAACGCGGAATTTTTCTGCGGCAGAGCGGAAGAGATACTGCCGGAAAAATACGCCGCGGGCGAAGCGGCAGCGGACGTGGTCGTCGTAGACCCGCCGCGGAAGGGCTG
>CANQTG010000025.1 GCA_947626715.1 uncultured Lachnospiraceae bacterium
TTTTTCCCTGCAAAGTCCAGCTTTTCAAGCTGGGTAAAGACCGCCATCGGGAAGGTTCCCCACCAGCAGGGGCCGCAAATGAAGATATTTTCATAATCCGCAATGCTGTCCAGATACTTTTTCAGCTCGGGACGCACCTGTTCACGCAGTTCTTTTTTTGCCTCGTCAATGCAGGCATAATAATCCGCCGCATACTCCTTGACTGTCTCCACCTCAAAAAGATCGCCTCCGACCGCTTTTTGGATAAATTCCGCTACGATCTCGGTGTTGCCCTTTGCAATATTCTTGATACCGCCGTTCCAGTAGTTTTCTCCTTTACGGGAATAATAGACGATCAGATTCTTTGCCATGATTTCCTTCTCCTTCCCTATCGCTTTCCTATCGTTTTTCTTCGATCCCGCTATCTTCCTGTCATAGGAAGCAGCGCTGTTTACATTTTGTATTGTACGGCTCCCTACCGCAAAGAACAATTCGGTTTTCGAGGATTATCTATAAGTAAATGCTAATACAAAAACACTGTCCGATTCGATTCACCGAAACGGGAGGATTGAAGTAAAAATATCTCATAAAATATTTCCCTCAAAGTGCCGTACTTCAATCTTTCATGGTTAAATGTTCCAAGTGATTTCAATGTTTCCGTCTGCAATCCGAATGACCTTGATGAGCGTATCGACTACCGCCTGTCTGTCCTCAAAAGAGAGCGTTTCCCATGTTTTCACATGATTGGTTATCTGTTTTAGTCCGCCCTCTGTGTTTGTGACATTTGCCGTAACGATTTCTTCTTGTAAGACTTTACGCTCTGCGTCCAGTTCCGATATTTTTTCGTCTATGTACTTCATCAGAACGCTGCCTGCCCCGGTACAGTTACTTCCAAGACTTCCCGATTGGCTGCAAACAAAGTAACGTCCCCACTTTGTTTTTGTCTTACGGATTGTCAGCGCATAACCACATTTGCCGCATTTTACCTTGCCAACAAGCCATGAATTTTTAGGTTTACAGGTCTTTGTTGATTGCCGGTTGTTCAGACACCGTATGCGGCAGGCTAACCATGTCTTAGAGGGAATAAAACCCTTATGTGGCGCAAGCACAATCTCTTTGTCGGACAGGTCACTTTGCTTTCTTGAAGTGGAAACCGTACCTTTGTAGAGATAGCAGGCATTGTAACCCGTAAAATCACTTGCCGGATTATAGATATTTGCGCCTTGACTTTGGAAGAACTGGTACACGTCAATATCCGCTTCCACATACACAGGATTGCGGAGCATTTCGCTGATACGGGCGGTATTCCAATTTGCACCACGCAGATTTTTAATCTGATGTTCATTTAAGTACCGCACAATATCGCTTGTTGAGAAGTGTCCCAAACCCTCTAAGAAAACCAGAAAGAAAGCGTCCACAAGAGCAGAAAAATACACCGGAGAATGACAATATATCAATCATCACTCCCCGGTGTTTCTCCGTCAAATTTATAGCCGACACCTAACACGGTTTTATATAAGTCGGGTTTTTGCTGTCCGGCTCTATCTTTTTCCGCAGGTTGTAAATTACGTTGACAACACTTGAATGACAGCTATTACTGTCCATGTTCCAGACGGCTTCAAAAATCTGTGTTTGTGTGAATACAATTCCCGGATTGGAAGCAAGGAACACAAGGGTATTGTATTCAAGGCGGGTAAGGTTTACTTCCTCCCCGTCTTGAAATATCCGGCGTTGGTGCAGTATTATTTTCAGTCCGGAAAAGATAACATGGAAGCGGGTGCAATCTCCATAGGTTCAAGTTATATATAATCAGATATTGCCGCTATGATTTTGTCAATTACTTTTTCTTCCTGTTCATTAAGTGTCAGCATTAAAATTTTCCCATGCTATCACCTGCCTTTAGTAATTAACACATAATTATATTATTCAAATTTCCTATCATAAAGTAAAGCTGCAATTAAAACTACGAAACAAGAGCCTGCATTATGAACTAATGCCCCGGTAGTGGGTGTTAGTAGACCTAATAGCGATAGTGTAATTGCTATAAAATTTATACATAGTGACAAGGTAATACTAAATTTAATTGTACTAACCGTTGCGTTTGATAATCGTTTTAAGTAAGGTATCTTTGAAATATTATCACTCATCAGTGCAATATCAGCAGCTTCCACGGCAATGTCACTACCTATGCTTCCCATAGCAACACCAACATTCGCAATTTTTAAGGCGAGAGCGTCATTTACACCGTCCCCTATCATGCAGACATTTTTTCCATTCTGTTGAATATCCTTAATGTTTTTAACTTTTTCCTCTGGTAATAATTCAGCCCGGACTTGCGTGATACCTACTTGCTTAGCAAAATAATCTGCCGTCTGGCGGTTATCTCCTGTCAATAATACCGTTTGTGTATTCATTTTCGATAACTTCAATATCATCTCTTTTGCAGTTGGACGCAATACATCAGAAAGGGCAATAATACCTGTGCAAATATCGTTTATGGCAACTAAAATTGACGCTTTTCCCTGTTCTTGTAATGCCTTTAATACATCTTTTATTTTGGGCGATATATCAATTCCTTTTTCTGTCAGATATTTTTCGTTTCCACAAAACATTTTTTCTGTGTTTACCTGTGCGTATATCCCTTTTCCGGCTTCCATAAGAAAATCGGACGTTCCCCCTAATACAATACCCTGTTCTTTGGCGGATGCTACGATTGCCTTGCCTAGAGGGTGTTCGCTCCGGGCTTCCGCGGAAGCTGTAAGGAAAAGAAGCCTATGATTATCCATTTTTTCTGAAAATGAAATAATATCACTTACTTCTAATTTCCCAAATGTTAAAGTCCCTGTTTTGTCAAAGGCAATCGTATCCACTTTTCCCATTTTTTCAAGTGCTTCGCCCGATTTGATAATTACTCCATGTTTTGTAGCCTGCCCGATTGCTGCCATAATAGCGGTAGGGGTAGCAAGGACTAAAGCGCAGGGGCAAAATACAACAAGTACCGTTACGGCACGGACAATATTATTTGTTGCAAAATAAGCGATAACAGCTATCAAAAGTGCAACAGGAACAAGCCAACTTGCACATTTATCTGCAATCCTCTGCATAGGGGCTTTTTTATCCTCTGCTTCTTGAACCATACGGATCAGTTTTTGCAAAGAGCTATTTTCGCCAACTTTTGTTGCAGTAATATCAATCGCACCAAATCGGTTAATTGTGCCACAAAATACACTATCCCCAATTCCTTTATCTACTGGAAGTGCTTCGCCTGTCATAATAGATTGGTCGATTGAAGTGTTTCCATTGACGATTTTACCGTCTACCGGGATTGCTTCGCCGGGCAAAATACGGAGAATATCGTTTTGCTTTATGCTTTCTGCTGCTATCATTTTTTCGTTGCCATTTTCGATAAGCCGTCCCTGCTGTGGTGTAAGTTCTATTAGATTTTTCAGTCCCTTTTTTGCTCGTTCTGTTGTTTTGTCCTCTAAAATAGCACCTATTGCCATGATAAAGGCAACTTCGCCTGCTGCGAACAAATCTCCGATTGCAATAGCTGCAATCATAGCGATTGATATTAAAAGCGCAGATGAAATCTTGCTTATGCCGGGGTTATGAATGATACGCCAGATTGAGAGGTACAAAAGTGGAATACCGCTAATAAAAACGCTAATCCATGCAGGGTCAACCAGTACGGAAATATCCAAAAGTGATAATACAAGGCTGATAGCAAGGAAAATACCGCTTGCGATTGTCATTGGTATTCCGGCTAATAAATCATTGATTTTTTTTAACATGAGATTTCCCCCTTTTTGTTTAGGTTTACAAAAGTTGATAGTAAGGCTTGTATTTACCGTTAAAATTTTGTACAATGTATACGATATAAAACATATTGTTCTGTATTTGCTATTATAAAAAAGGAGTTTTTTAGAAGCAATCTACAATTTGAGTAGAATGTACGTTATGGAACAAATTTAAGAAAATGTACGGGGGTTAAACTATGGACAGACGGCAACAAAAAACAAGGTCGGCTATTTTCTCATCCTTTATTGATTTGTTATCAAAAAAGAATTATAACAAAATAACAGTACAGGAAATCATTGACATGGCGAATGTCGGGCGTACAACATTTTATGCCCATTTTGAAACAAAAGACGATTTGCTAAAAGAAGTATGTGCTTCTTTGTTTGATCATGTTTTTTCAGACGTACCGCAGATAGAAAATACACATGATTTTTCTGTTGCTGTGAATAAAACAGATACAATCATTACACATATTCTTTATCATTTGCGTGATAATCATAGAAATATTCTTGATATTTTGACTTGTGATAGTGGAGAAGTATTTCTGAAGTTTTTTAAGCATTATCTAAACGATTTAATTTCTAAACATATAGTTTTGAAAATACCGCAAGAAATACCAGAAGAATTGCTTATAAATCATATTTCGGGTAGTTTTGTAAACTTGGTTCAATGGTGGATTGAGGGGGGATTGAAACAATCGCCGGAACAATTAACCATTTACTTTGAAGCTGTGATTAACCCGATTTTTAGCTGAATATGAAAATACACCGGGTAATGACAGTGTATATACTGTCATACTCCCCGACTTTTCAATTACTCCATATCTTCACCATGTAGGGCAGGGCTGCGGTCATTGCCGCCACCGTATCAGTCCTTGATTGGCATTAGATTTGTTGATAAAATCTTTCCATTCCGCTCCTTTCACTGACAGGAAAAATCGGATTGTCAGTTAAGGAACGGATAGGAAAGGAATAGATAATTTATTACTCTTTATTTTATTCTTTTAGTATTTTATATATCTATATTTTATTGCGTTGGTTTTCCCTGTATTGGAAGTTCCAATGTTGGATTTCCCAATGTAGGATTTTCTACGACTGGATTATTGCTATAGTTTTCGTTCAGCGTTGGGGAAGAATAGACCGTATATTCCATTTCGCGAAGCAGCCCCTTTTCGTCACGTATTCTATTGCGGCTAATATATCCTGCCTGCTCCAGTTCGTGTATAATCGTTGTAATGGCGTCTAAACCCTCTTTGCTGATATAAGGGGTAAAATTCCATTCTGGGGGCAATGAGAGCACTTGACAAAGCAATCCTTTTGCCCGCAGGGATAATTGGCGGTTGCGCAAGTGCGTGTTTGGCATAATTGTATAATCTTTGATTTTTGCTACTCTGAATACTGGCATAATTGGCTTGTCCTTTCTTTTGGCGTGAAAGCTAAAGTCTGCTCTTTGAGGGAGCGTGGGTATGCGTCTTAGTGATTGTATTTGTGGTGTTTTTGCCTGCTTCAATCTTCCCGTTTTGCTTCATCGAACAGTGTTTATGATTTACCACCCACCGCCTATAGAAGCGGGAGTCTCCTCCCATTTGATATATCATTTTATCATTTTCCGCTCCTAAACTTTTCTTTCAGAATCTCCGCAAATTCTTCAATATAGTAACCGGAATTATCAGCCTTCCAAAAAGCGCAGTAATTGCGGCAGATCGGTTTCCCATTCCGGCAGAGCGGCAGCCGGGCGATCGTTTCGGCGAACTGCACGGGCGCGCCGCCGCCCTCAATGGGGAGGAACCCCTTCCCGCTCACGACCATCAAGCGCGCTTCTTCCAGATTTTCGGCAAAAAGGAATTTACTCTCGATTCCATAGATCTCTTGATAATAGGACCGTTCGTTTTCCCTCTGATCCTTTGAGGCGACTAAAATACATGGGGTGCGCCGCAGATCGCCCGCATTGACATACTCGAAACCGGCAATAGGATTCCTCGCGGAGATTTCAATGCGGCAGTCAATGACAGTTAAGATCGTATTGACATATTCGTCTGAAAAAGCGCGCCTCTGGTCGCTCAATATCAGATCCACCTGATCAGAACGCAGCAATTCGTATAAATCCTCGTGATTGCCGTTTTTCATGTCGATGGGAATGTCAGGATACTTCGCTGTAAATTCCGCTACCGCCACCTGAAATTCCGCGCCGCCATATCCCTTGATATATCCGATCCGCAGGGCAAACTCTTCTCCCTGCGCAATTTTCTTTGTTTCTTTGCACAGCCGGTCAAGATCGGCCATAAGCAAAAGGCTTTGCCGATAAAAATGCTCCCCTGCGCTCGTCAGGGAAAAATGGCGGTTTTCCCGCTTTAAAAGTGTCACGCCAAGCTCCCGCTCCAACGCCTGAATCTGCTGCGAGATAGCGGACTGCGATATGTAACACGACTGCGCCGCCTTGCTGAAGCTCCCCGCGCGGACGACGGCTTGAAAATATTTTATCTGTTTCAACATACTGTCCCACTCCATGTAATAATACGATCAGATATGTCCAAGACTCGCTTGCGAATCTTAAATAATAAGGAGTTCTGCATATAACAGAACTCCCTCTCGTAAACGTCCGATCGTTATTTGATTTTTATCGGCTCTTTTTGAGGCGTAAACGTAGCGATAAAATTATCCGCCTCCTTTATCTTCTTCTTATCGTCTGTATCTTCCAGTTCAATCTTCAATTCTTTGAACATCTTATCTAATTCCTCGTAATAAATATCCGGCATAATAATTCAGTTCCTCCTATACTGTTCATACAAGCATCTCAGTACTGCAAAACACTATGCGCCAATCCGATATTATTATAACATAAAAAGCTACAACTGAAAACTAATAATTATTTAAACGGTTGACAAAATCTCTCTTTAAATTATCAATTTCCTGCTCCAGATCTATATATTCATCCAGATCAAAGGTTTGGATACTGAAAACAATGATATAGTTTTGATTAGAAATATTCGCCGGAAAGCACACATACGCCCTCCCATCCTTCCGGCAGGAGTTTCGCGTATACTTAAACATGAACGTATCCTCCAATAGAATACTGCTTAGTATACCTGTTCTCTTCCCATTCAAGAGATAATACTCAATTTCTTTATTTGCTTCTCCTAAAATATTTTTATTATCTATAGTAGTTGTTGAATATCTTCGAGCCAGTCTGATCAATAACGTCAGTATCCTGTATTTTGTAAAATGCTTATTTTCAATCTCCTTAATATCCTGTAAACCGCATAATTCAGAAAAATAGTTTCTAAACAAGGTTTCGATTCCGTGTACGACTTCTTTTATTAAAGCGTCTTTTTCTCTCATGCTCGTAACGCTGTTGATAGACAATTCCTTCCACATATTGATAATATCCTTCAACTGCGCATATTCAGAATAATCCAATTCATAATAGGTCTGCGCAAGATTGTTAATATCAACATCGTCATACACATACGCCGAATCATATACGACCTTAATGACAACGTCTCTGTTGATCCTTTTAATAGAATATGTATAGATCTGCGCGCTTTCGACCAAAATATTATTTTTTACAAATCCGGCCAGAGCATCCTGAAATCTTAATTGTCTGCTGAAGCGCGCAAAATCTCCGCTGCGATTTAAGACCAATCCGGCAGTATGATTGAGCTGATTTTCTTTTTCCTTGATGATCTCATCCTTTAATTCGATGGTTTCCTTCAAACTTCTGATTCTGTTTACCTGCTCTGTATATATCACCGAAAAGACCAGCCAAAATAACAGGAAAAACAGGATAGCTCCCTTGTCCGCTATCAAATAATTGATAAGCCGCGGAAAATCCGGCTGAGGAGACGTAACCAATATTGTCAGCAGCCAGCCGACAGCCAGTATCACGATTGGTGAAACAGGATTTAACAATGCGATAATCACATTTTTAACAATCTTTTTCAAATATTCTTTCTCCTCCGTACCCCTTTACTCCCCCTTGAGCAGGATCTCCTTCGCGCGTTCCAGCTGATTGTCATAACCGCTCTCCAGATATTTCTCATAATCCATTTCCAGTGTCTCGTCCGGCTCGATCCCGATCCCGTGGATATTGTTGCCCTTAGGCGTATAATACTTGCTCGTCGTCAGCTTCACGGCCGAGCCGTCCGACATGGACAGATATTTCTGTACGATCCCCTTTCCGAACGTCGTCGTCCCGAGCAGGATCCCCTTCTGATAATCCTTGATCGCGCCCGCCAGCACCTCGGAAGCGCTCGCGCTGCCCCCGTTAATCAGGACTACCATCGGCACCGTCAGCTCGCTTTCCCCGTCGCAGTTATAGTCCTGCCGCTTTCCGGCCTTATCCTCCGTATATACGACCAGCCCTTTGGGCAGGATACGCCGCGCCACATCGATCACCGCGGAGAGATTTCCGCCCGGATTATCCCGCAGGTCTAGGATCAGCCCCAGCATACCGGAGCCTTTGGCCGTCGCCAGCGCGTCGGTAAACTGGTCTACCGTGACCCGGTCAAATTCCGAGATACGGATATAGGCGAGCCGATCCTCCAGCATGGTATAGGTGACTGTCTGCTTGGGCATTTCCCGGCGCACCACTTCGACCTCCCGCGTCTCGCTCTCGCCCTCGCGCATGATCGTCAGCACCACCTTCGTGCCTTCTTCCCCTTTGATCAGGGCGGTCACATCAGCCAGCCCCATGCCTTTGGTATACTGATCCCCCACCTTGACGATCAGATCCCCTTCCTTTAAGCCGCTCTCCTCCGCGGGGCTGCCCGCGAACACTTCTCCCAGACGGGCAAAATCCATCTCCTCGTCAAATCTGACATAGGCCCCGATCCCATAGTATACGCCGTCCAGCTTATCCTGCTGCACCTGCATTTCCTCGGCGGAATAATAAGCGGAATACGGATCCTGCAAAGAAGCGACCAGCCCCTGATAGATCCCGTTTTCCATCGACGCGGCGTCCGCCATATCCAGCGCGTAATTTTCCTCTATGATATCCTCTATGAGCTGGAGCTTCTGCATGGTCTTGGCGTTGACGACATCTTCGGTCTTGGAAGGGGTCTCCTTTTCGCGGCTCTGCCGCCATACCGCTACCGCTTCCTGTCCCGCATATGTGGCCGCGACAATAACAGCCGCTATAAACAAACCGGCGATCAGACCGTTTATAAATTTCCTTCTGTCTGACATCTGTTCCATTCCTGTCACTTCTTTTAAGATGATTTTATTCTTTATGAAGATAGATAATTCCACGGGCTCACGTAACTGCCGTTTAAGCGCACGGAAAAATGCAGGTGCGGGCCGGTAGAACGTCCGGTAGAGCCTACCGCCGCGATCTTGTCTCCCCGCGCCACGTGCGCGCCCTTCGAGACATACAGGGCCGAGGCGTGCATATAGATCGTATACAGGCCGTCCCCGTGATCCAGCATGATATAATTGCCCATACTGCCGTTATAATCCGCGGCGACCACGTCCCCGTCATACGCCGCCAGAACCGGCGAACCGCTCGGCGCGGCCATATCCACGCCGTTATGGAACTGCTGCACGCCCAGCGTCGGGTGGATACGGTTTCCATAGTCGTCGGAGATCCTCGTATAGGAGGGAGCCGGCCACTTGAATTTTCCGCCGTCATATCTCCGTTTGTTCGCTTCTGCAAGGCGTTGCTTTTCCTCCGCCACCGCCCGCTCTAGCTCGGCGATCACGGCGTTCTGCGCGGCGATCTCATTCTCGTACTCCTTTATGAGCTGCGACTTGTTGCTGATATCCGCCTCATAGCTCTTTATCTCCTGCTCCTTTGAGTCGATCAGCGCATTGACCGCCGCCTGTTCCTCTTCCACCGCCTCTTTGGCGGCATCCAGCACGATCTTTTCCGCCTCCAGCTCTTCCTTCAGCTCGGCTGTCCGCTCTCTGGTCCTTTCGTACTCTTCCAGCATTTTCCTGTCATAGGCGACGATCTTCTGTACGGATTCGGTATGGCTCAGGATATCGCCAAAGCTCTGGGAGGAAAAGATCAGATCCAGATAAAAGGTCTGTCCCCGCTCATACATAAACCGGATCCTCTGCTTCATGGCGGCATACTGCGCCTGCGCTTTCGCGATCGCTTCCTCTAAAGCGGCCTCCGTTTCCTCGATCTCTTCCTCTTTCTCGGAGATCAGCTCCCGCAGCTCTTCGATCTTTGCCTCGATCTCAGCTAGATTCGCATCCAGCTTCGCCACGTAGTCGCTCAGATTCTTTTTGGAATTTTCAAGCTCCCCTACCAGCTTTTTGACGTCTGTCAGGCCGGATTCCAGAGACTGCTTCTGCTTCTGCGCCTCTCCGATCGCATTTTCCTTTTCCTTGATACTGCTCTGTATCGTTTCCGCCGTATCCGCAGAGCTGACGGGGAGAGGCGGCAGCGCGCCCGCCAGTATCATGGCCGCCAGCAGGGACGCTATCCTATTCTTTCGTTTTTTCATACCAGCTTCCTGACTGCTATACCCTAAGATGTTTCCTCACCGTTACGATACTTCCCAAAAGCCCGATCCCTACGCCGATCGCTACGGAAATGGGAAGCAGCGTGGAAAATATCGTTTCGACCGGCAGGAAGTTCAGCAGCCCCGACAATACCTGAAAACGCTCGTTGATATATACGACGACATTCGTATAGATATAGTAGATCGATACGAGCGGTACGACCGAACCAAACAGGCCGATCAGCATTCCTTCTATTACAAAGGGGGATCTGACAAAGAAGTCCGTCGCGCCGATGTATTTCATGATATTGATCTCTTCTTTTCTGACGGAGATCCCGATCGTTACCGTATTGCTGATTAAGAAGATCGATACGGCCAGCAGGATCAGGATGATTCCCATCGACACATACCCGATCAGCGCGTTGACGCCCGTCAGCATCCTTGCCGTGATCTCGGACTGGTTGACCTGACGCACGCCGTCGATGGATTCCAGATAGGTGACCAGCGCGCTCTGCATGGATACGTCGTTCAGATAGATCTCATAATTCTCGGAGCCCTCCAGCGGATTGTCCGGAAAGCCGTCCGCATATCCTTCCAGATAGTCCTCTTTAAATTCTTCCCACACCTCTTCCGCGGACTTGTATTTCACTTCCCTTACTTCGACCCGCTTTTGGATCATATCCCCGATCTCGCGGATCCGTTCCTCGCTGATATCCTCGTCAAAAAATACCGTGACGGACACGCCCTCTTCCGCCGTCTTTACGATATGCTGGAAATTCATCAAGATCGAATAAAACAATCCGAACAGGAACAGGCACGCGGAGATCGTAGCGATCGAGGCAAGAGAAAACCATTTATTGCGCACGATATTGACAAATCCCTGTTTCACCGTATAAAAAAGCGTACTAATCCTCATCGATATACTCACCCTTCTCTTCGTCGCTCACGATGACTCCCTTTTTCATGGTGACGACTCTCTTCTTCATGGCGTTTACGATCTCTCTGTTATGGGTCACGACCAAAACCGTCGTGCCGCCTTGATTGATCTCCTCCAATAGCTTCATGATCTCCCAAGAATTTTTGGGATCCAGATTCCCCGTAGGCTCGTCCGCCAGCAGGATGGAGGGCTTATTGATCAGCGCCCTCGCGAGCGCCACCCTCTGCTGCTCCCCGCCGGAAAGCTGTTTCGGCTTCGCCTTATATTTCCCCGCGAGCCCCACCGTGGAAAGGATCGCCGGCACGTTCCTCTTGATCTCACGTACCGGCACTTGGACGATCCGCTGCGCAAACGCTACGTTCTCATATACGTTGCGGTCCTTTAACAGGCGGAAATCCTGAAATACGATCCCCAGATTGCGCCGGAACTTCGGTATCTTACGATGTTTCAAGCGTCCCACGTCCTGCCCGTTCACCCATATCGTACCCGAAGTCGGCGTAAGCTCCCGAAGCAGGAGCTTGATCAGCGTCGATTTCCCGGAACCGCTGTCCCCTACGATAAAGACAAATTCCCCTTTTCTGATCTTAATGCTGACGCCGTTTAAAGCGGGCGCTCCCGTAGAATACGCCTTGCTCACATTATCCAATACGATAATGTCCTTAGACTCGCCCGTCCCTTTTCTTGTCCTTTTCTTCCCTGGCAATTTTTTCACCTCTGTCGATCGTGCTTAATAATCAAAAGTTTCCATATATTTCATGTATTTTACGACCATCAGGGCGATCTTAAAGGTGATCGCATCCTCAAAGACCCTGAGATCGAGCCCTGTGAGCTTCTGGAGCTTATCCAGACGATAGACCAGCGTGTTCCTGTGGATAAAGAGCTGCCTTGACGTTTCCGATACGTTCAGGCTGTTCTCAAAGAACTTATTGATCGTCGCCAGCGTTTCGTCGTCAAATTCATCCGGATTCTTCCCGTCAAAGATCTCTTTGATAAACATCTTGCAGAGCGGGATCGGGAGCTGATAGATCAGGCGGCCGATTCCCAGCTCGCTGTAGGCGATGATATTTCTGTCGCTAAAGAAGATCTTCCCCACGTCCAGCGCCATTTTCGCCTCTTTATAGGAGCGGCTGACTTCCTTGATCTCTCCAATGATCGTACCGTACGCGATATGTACGTTTTCGATCCCTTCCTCTTCCAGACAGGCCGCGATCTGCTCCGCCTCCTGATCGATCTCGGCATTGCCGTCCCCGTCCGCCAGCTCTTTTACCACGATCACGTTATTCTCATCGACCGCGGTCACAAAATCCCTGCCCGCGTTCCCCTTATGGCTGCGTATCAGCTCCAGCACGTTGCTGTCTTTGCCGTTCGCCGCCTCTACCACGATCACGACGCGCTTGACGTCCGCCTCGATATGCAGCTTCTTGGAACGGCTGTAGATATCCACCAGCAGCAGATTGTCTAACAGCAGATTCTTGATAAAATTGTCCTTGTCAAAGCGTTCCTTATAGGCCGTCAGCAGATTCTGTATCTGAAAAGCGACCATCTTGCCCACCATATACAGATCCTCTCCTGCGCCGCCCGCGACAAGGATATATTCCAGCTGCTGCTCGTCATATATCTTAAAGAACTGGCAGCCTTGTATCTCTTGGCTGTCCGCCGGCGATTTGACAAATTCAAGCGCCGGTTTTTCAAATTCGCTCATCGTTTCAGAAGTAGCCGCCGCTACCTTCCCGTCGATATCGATCACGCAAAATTCCACACGCGAGATCGCTTTCAGTCCGACGATCGTATTTTGTAAAATTTGATTGGATATCATTTCCCCCACTCCTTATCTGTTCCTTATACAAAATATACAATGTTGCATATTCATAATCGCAATCCTAATGCTGCACCCATTTTCCATTTTAATATATATCTACAAATAAATCTACAGGGAATCTGCTCCTTTTTATATATTTTTTAAGGTTTTTACTTTTTTCTTTCTTTTTCCGTTATGGTCAACCTGCACAATCCTCCGGCGCAGGCCCGTATTTCCCCGCCACGCCGCCCTAACGTAAAAGGACGAAGCCTCACGGCTCCGCCTTTTCCTGACTTTCGTATTGATGGACCTTATGCTGAAAGAGCTTCCTCTGCACCTTTTTCAGCAGGGCGTTCCAGCCCTTTTCCTCCTCAACCGGTATCAGGCTGTCTTTCTGCAGGTTAAACCAGACATCCGCGTTGATCTTCCTTTTGTTCTGATAAAGAAAGCGTTCCGCCGCCGGATAATCAAATAAGGTCAGTACGACGTCGGGCGTCTTATCGTTGATCTCGTTGATGATCCGGTCGTCGTCCGCCGTCCCTTCCTCGAGCAGGACGTTCCTGCCCGAGATCTGTACGGCCTCCGGCAGCTTATCCAGCCCCTCCTCCAGAGCCGCCATGCTTTCCTGCGTATCGGAAAGCAGATAAACCCTGTATTTTTCGCGGGCCAGTTTTTTCAGAAACTCCCGCAGGACATAATGATTCTCTATTTCCTTAAAGCGGCTGCGGGCGGTGATCCCTGCGGCACGGACGATATCCGTATCGCAGAAAACGATCAAATCCATAGCCTCCAGCCATGCCCTCTGCTCCTCGTCCTCTCCCGCCTGCATGAGCGTCTGCGCGGAAACGCATTCCACCGTATTGAGAACGCCGTCCCGCAGATATCCGTCTATCAGGCGCATCGTTTCCCGCAGCGTATGATCCCGCAGATTTAATCCCAAAATGCTGATCTCTTTCATAATTACAATCTTGCCGTTCTAGCCATATACTCTATATAAAACCGCATCCGCCGTCATATAGGCGATACACAGAACAACGGCGGCTGCAAGCGGTATCGTAACGATCCGGTCTTTTTTTTCCCTGCGGTTCGTCCATATCCGCTTGAAAGGCTCCGTGCGTCTTTCGTTTTTCGCGATCCATACGAGCACGCAGGCAGCGATCACAGACGCGGCCGCCGCAAAAAGCAGCGAAACGCCCATGCTGTAAAGCATAGAATCCATATAATCCCGCCCCGTCGGCAGCGTCTCGCCTAGTTCCGCCGGAAAGATACGCTCCGCCAGATACATCAGGCATACATTGTATCCGTTGAACGTCATATGATAGATCATGGAAGCAAATATGCTTCCCGTCGCCTCCACGAGCAGCGCCAGTATCATACCGATCACAAACGCATAGGCCGCCTGATTAAAATTCATATGCCCCAGCGCAAATATGAGCGCCGAGAACAAAACGGCCTTCAGGGCCGTCCCCGACCTGCGGTAGCCCCGGTACGCCACGCCCCGGAAGGCAAGCTCTTCGCTGACCGGCGTGCAGACCGCCATAAAGAAAAAGGCGGTCAAAAAGGGAAGCTCCATAACCTCTCCGCTGATCTCGACAACGACGTTGTCCACGAACAGCATGGAAAATTCATTGATCAGCGTCGTTAGGGGCATTGTTAAAAAAGTAAACAGGACTATCATGCCGGCCGTGGACCACTTTATCTTATGAAGTCCCAGCGCCTCTTTCCAGTCCTCGCCGGAAAGCAGCAGAACGGCCGCGGCGGGGACTAAGACGATCGCTATACTGACGATGGAATTGACGATCATTCCCATTGTATACACATAACGAAAAACAACCAATAATACTACAATAAAAATATGCAGTAGAATGGTTGTCAAGAAGAACCAATTTACTTTTTTGCTGTTCATTCCTTATGCCTAGCTCTCCATCATAAAGTTGACCAGTTTCGTAATGTCCTCGGGTTCATAGGCAAGGATCTCCAGCTCCGCGATCGTGCCGTCAGAAAAGATATTCGCCATAGAAACATACTGGGACAGCTTAGACTTCAGGTTCAGTCTGTCGCCTTCGCCCGTTACCAGCTCTACCTTGCCTGCGCAGCTATCGATCACCTTGAAAAACTTATCGATGTCTTTGATATTCTGTACCTTCATATTCTCATCTCCTTTCTCTACAGTACCAGATTATACATCAATTCCGAAAAAATGCAAGTAAAATATTATTTTTTTACGATCCCGTCCTCCGTGATACAGATCTTCCCTTCCTTTAAGAGATGTCCGACCGCGCGTTTAAACTCGTTCTTGCTCATCTGCATCCTGCTGCGGATCAGCTCCGGGCTGGCCTTATCGGTAAAGGGCAGAAGGCCGCCTCCGCATTCCAGCATCTGCATGATCTTTTCCGCATCCGTGCCGATCTGCAGATACGCCTTTTCCCGAACGCTCAGATCCAGCCTGCCGTCGGGTTTTACTTCCGCTACCCGCGCGCTGATCTTCTCCCCGATCCGCACCTCCCCGTACAGCTCCTTTTTGGGGATCCTTGCGGAATACTTATCGTCTACCGCCACAAAAGCGCCAAATTCCCTGCTCGTTTCGTAGACCGTCCCCTCGACCCTGTCGTCCTTTTGATAGGGGCTGTCCGCGGACAGGTATTCATATACGTTCATCGTTGCGCAGAGCCGGCCGCTCTTGTCAATATAGAGCGCCACCAGACAGCTTTCCCCCTCCTGCACCTTCCGCGTCTGCTCCCGGAAAGGCAGAAGCAGATCCTTCTCAAGCCCCCAGTCCAGAAACGCCCCTATCTTCCCTACCGTAAGCACCCTAAGCCTTCCCACCTCATGCAGCGTAAGCGCCGGCTGCCTTGTCGTGGCGATCAGCCTGTCGCTTGAATCCTTATACAAAAAGACCTCCAGCGTATCGCCCACCGACGCCCCCTGCGGCGTCTGCTTTGCGGGCAGCAGCACTCGCTCTCCGGCTCCGCCCTTTTCGGTTTCCGCCAGATACACGCCGAAATCCACCTTTTTTACGATTACCAGCTTCTGTTTCTCTCCAAGCCGCATGTTCTTCTCTCCTTCTCTATCAGCGCAGATTTTCCCCTGTAAATTCCACGACCGCGTAGGGCTCTTCCTTTTCGTCGCACAAAGAGACGATACAGACCGTATCCTCCAGTCTCACATTCGGCCGTATGAGCGCTCCTAACAGCGCCTGTTTTTTATATTCCGCTCTCATCTGGCGCACAACGGCCTTCTCGGAAAGATAGTGCGACGCCATTTTCACATACTGGGCATTGTTGACATGATGGTTGCTGTCTAAGTGCCAGCGCTCCGCAGTAAAATCCTTTTCCCAGCTCCCGCTGCATACGCCCGCTATCCGGCGCGGCGCATACTCCATCGGCAGGGGATCGGAAAGGACATATTTCTCCTTCATCTCCGGCGTCGGCCTTACCGGACGCATCGTTTCCATATCGAGCAGCACCCATATGGCATTAGCATACGCCATACGCCTGCCGCCGCTTCCCTCCATCACATAGTTGCGATACCCTAAAAATCCCTTAAAGGCGTAAGGGAACGTTCCGATACGGATCTCGTCGCACAGCTTGGGATACTCCTCCACCACGATCTGCCACGCCGACAATACCCAAGCGATATGGCTCTTTTGCAGGAATTTTACGCCCAGTCCCAGCTCCTCCGACTGGAACGTGCCGCAGTCCTGAAAATAATCCGTGATAGCCGGCAGCGTCAAATGTTCGCTGCTGTCAGTCTCACTGTAACGCACTCTGCCCGTAAAGCTATACATGACTTCCTCCTTTGTCTCCGCGCCGTCTCCCGCAGGATCCTGCGCCCCGCCTGCAACGGAAAAAAAGAGCTGCACACTTCCGTAAAATGCGCAACTCCCTACTGGGCTACAAGGATTCGAACCTTGAAATGACGGAGTCAGAGTCCGTTGCCTTACCGTTTGGCGATAGCCCATTATCTGTACGAGTGACCCGCCCTGCAAGTCACTCGTATATGATACCTTATTTTATATTCTTTTGCAAGAGGTTTTTTGATTTTTCCTGCAAAATTTTTCAGCCGCGCCCCGAAAATGGGGCGGATTCCGCCTTATACCTCAAACATCAGATCGCTGTAGGACGGGATCGGCCAGATCTCCTTATCGACAAGCATTTCCAGCTCATCGACCGGCGCGCGCAGCTCTTCCATAGCCTTTTTTACGACGTCCTTATAATAGAAGGCCTGTTCCTTTCCTTCCGGCATAGCCACCGCCTTTTCGTCCTCCGCCTTCAAAACGCCCAGCGCCTTCTTCGCGGACGAGAGCAGGCCGGAAACCGTCTTTAACAGCTCCTCCTGTACGGACGCGTCCGCACCCGCATCCTTCACCGCAAGGACCGTATCCGCCAGCGTTTTCGTATACCGTATAACCGCCGGAAGGATCTGCTTGGAGGCCATGTCGATCATGGTCAGCGCCTCGATATTGATCGTCTTTGCATAGGTTTCGTAAAGGATCTCTTCGCGGGATTCCAGCTCCGCTCTGGTAAAGATACCGAAGCGTTCGAACAGTTTGACCGCCTTGTCTGTCGTGAGCGTCTCCACCGCTTCTACCATTGATTTGATATTGGGAAGCCCTCTTCTTTCCGCCTCCGCGATCCATTCGTCGGAGTACCCGTTGCCGTTGAAGATGATCCTCTGGTGCTCGCTTAAATACTCTTTGATCAGGTCATGCACCGCCGTCTCAAAATTATCCGCTTTTTCCAGCACATCCGCCGCTTCGCAGAAGGCCTCGGCAACGATCGCGTTCAGTATCGTATTCGGGCTCGCGATCGAATCCGCGGAGCCGACCATACGGAACTCGAATTTATTTCCCGTGAAAGCGAACGGCGAAGTCCTGTTCCGGTCGGTCGCGTCCTTCTCCAGTTTCGGCAGCGTCGAAACGCCGGTTTCCAGTCTGCCGCCTTCCTTGCTGCCCACGGCCTCGCCGCGTTCCACGAGCTGCCTTACCACGTCCTCAAGCTGCTCGCCGAGGAAGACCGAAATGATGGCCGGCGGCGCTTCGTTCGCGCCCAGTCTGTGATCGTTCCCCACATCGGACGCGCTCTGGCGCAGCAGATCGGCGTGCGTATCCACCGCCTTTAAGATACACGCGAGCACCAGAAGGAACTGGACATTCTCATTCGGCGTTTTGCCCGGATCCAGCAGATTGACGCCGTCGTCCGTGCCTAAAGACCAGTTGTTGTGCTTACCGGAACCGTTTACGCCCGCAAACGGCTTTTCATGCAGCAGACAGCGCAGGTCATGGCGCGCCGCCACGCGTTTCATCGCCTCCATGACGATCTGGTTATGATCCACCGCGATATTGGCCGTCTCATAGATCGTCGCCAGCTCATGCTGCGCGGGAGCCACCTCGTTGTGCTGCGTTTTCGCCGTAACGCCCAGCTTCCAGAGCTCCGTGTTCAGATCGCGCATATAGCGGCCGATCCGTTCCCGGATAACGCCGAAGTAATGATCCTCCATCTCCTGCCCTTTGGGAGCCGGCGCGCCAAACAGCGTCCTCCCCGCGAAGATCAGATCCTTTCTCTGCAGATATTTTTCCTTGCTCACCAGAAAATATTCCTGCTCCGGCCCGACGGAAGCCACGACCTTTGTCGCCGTCGTATTGCCGAACAGCCTTATAATACGCAGCGCCTGCTCATTGACCGCCTCCATCGAACGCAGCAGCGGCGTCTTTTTATCCAGCGCCTCACCCGTATAGGAGCAGAAGGCCGTCGGGATACAGAGCGTAACGCCCGTACCGGATTCCTTTAAAAACGCCGGGGAGGTAATATCCCACGCCGTATAGCCTCTCGCCTCAAAGGTCGCGCGCAGGCCGCCCGACGGGAAGGAGGACGCGTCCGGCTCTCCCTTGATCAGCTCTTTGCCCGAAAACTCCATCAGCATTTTTCCTTCCTCATCCGGATGCGCGATAAAGGAATCATGCTTTTCCGCCGTAACGCCGGTCAGCGGCTGGAACCAGTGCGTATAGTGCGTCGCGCCCTTTTCTACGGCCCAGTCCTTCATCGCCTTCGCCACGACGTCCGCATTGGCCAAAGACAGCTCGCCGCCATAGGTCATCACGTTCTTTACGGCCTTAAAGACCCCCTTCGGAAGGCGCTGTTTCATTTTTTCAAGTGTGAATACGTTTTCGCCAAAAATCTCTTCCACATTCAGAACTTTTTCCATATCCTTTTCCTCCTCTTACATATGGCCGCGGAACGCGGGAACGGACGGCGCACAAAACCCATGCGATAAAAGAAAAACGCCCCAACCCATGTTGGAACGTCCTCGTCCTGCCCTTTTCTATCGGTCTTTGCCGATCGCTTTCGCGGCTTTTTAATAGGATACCCTATTCGGATCAAAATTGCAAGCCCTAATTTTACGTCCGCCCGCTTTCTTTTTCCCGCCCGCATGACGGCGCGCCCTCCGCTCTTACCCGCAGCAGGTCATAACGCTCCGCGGGCTCGGAAAGCGTTACGTACAAGGTCTGCTTGGCATGGGGCGCGCTCTCCATCTCTTCGCCCGCTTCATTGCGGATAGCGTCCACCCTCGTATCGAGATTGCGCCCGTCCGGTTTCATGATCTCGATCCGGTCTCCCCTGCAGAACTTATTGCGCTGCGTTATCCTGACGGTCCCCTTTGCATCCGTCTCATCCACGATCCCCAGATACACATATTCATTGATATAAGTACCGTTGTCGTAGATCTGTTCTTCCCTGCCCGGTTTCCCAAAATAAAAGCCCGTGGTAAAGCGGCGGTAGGTGCACTTCGCGATCTCCTCTAAATACCAGTCCATTCGAAGATCGTACCGCTCCTTAGAAAGCAGATAGTCGTCGATCGCCTGACGGTAGGTGCGGGTCACGGCCGCCACATAGAGCGCCGTCTTCATCCGTCCCTCGATCTTAAAGCTGTCGATACCGGCCTCTATCAGCTCCGGGATATGCCCGATCATACATAGATCGCCGGAATTAAAGAGGAACGTGCCCCGCTCGTTTTCATAGAGCGGCAGGTATTCCCCGGGCCTCGTCTCTTCCATCACCGCGTATTTCCAGCGGCACGGATGCGTACATTCCCCTTTATTGGCGTCCCGCCCCGCAAGATAATTGCTGAGCAGGCACCTGCCCGAATAGGAAATGCACATCGCGCCGTGCACAAAGCATTCTATTTCCAGTTCGTCGGGAATATGCGCCCGTATTTCCCGTATTTCCTGAAGCGTCAGCTCCCTCGCGGCCACGACGCGCCCGGCTCCCTGCCCTAACCAGAATAGAAAGCTGCGGTAATTGGTCGTATTCGCCTGTGTCGAGACATGAAGCCCGATCTCGGGGCAGAGCTCCCTTGCCAGCATAAACAGCCCCGGATCCGAAACGATCAGCGCATCCGGCCCGATCTGGGAAAGCTCCTTAAAGTACCGTTCCGCGCCCTCTAAATCCTCGTTGTGCGCAAAGATATTGGCCGTCACATATACCTTTACGTCATGCGCATGGGCAAACGCGATCCCTTCGGCCATCTCTTCTAGGGAGAAATTTTTCGCCTTCGCCCGCAGTCCATAGGCTTCGCCGCCGATATACACCGCGTCGGCCCCGAATATGACCGCCACCTTCAGTACCTCGAGGCTGCCCGCCGGTACCAGCAGCTCCGGTTTTTTCCTCTTTCCGCTTTTCATGATGATCCGATATCCTTTTTCACACTGAGCGCCGCGCCGTCCCCCAGAGCAAGGAGCGCCGTCTCCAGCTCCCGGTCGTGCTCCAGCGCGTACAGATATTCCCGCATTCTCGTATGTATCGTGCGATTGCGCCGCGTTACGGCAAAGCGGGATTCCATGATATCCCCGCCCTGCAGGACATTATCCGATACGAGTATCCCTCCGGGCGGCAGAAGGCGCAGGACATCGGGCAGAAAACAGATATACTGTCCCTTCGCCGCGTCCATAAAGATCAGATCGTACCGGCCGGTAAGCCCCGGCAGTATCTGCGCCGCATCCCCCTCTAACAGAGTGATCCGATCCTCCCGCATGGCCTTTCGGAAATTCTCCTTTGCAAGCGGGATCCTTTTCTCATACTTTTCTATGGTCGTGATCTGGCAGTCGGGCGCATATTCGCTCATAAAAAGCGCCGAGAAGCCGACCGCCGTCCCCACCTCGAGGATCCTCTTAGGCCGTTTCATCGTCAGCAGCACGCGCAGCAGATCCTGCATCTGCCTTCGTATCACAGGCACGCCCGCCTCCTGTGACTCTCTCTCCAGCTCGCGCAGCCATGCCGGATCTTCCCGCGCCAGCGAATCCGCGTATACGGCGAATCTTTCCTCACGGGTCATCTCATTCCTCCGTATCGGTCTCTTCCCCGGACTTTGACAAAATCTCCAGCATTTCCTCTATCGTCATCGCCGTATTGAGCTCATAGACGCCGGGGGCGATCCCGTCCTCCGGGCCGGAGAGCTTTTCTTGGATCACGAAGAGCTTTGCGTCCCGTATCAGGCCCTTTTGCTCCATCAGCTCCCCGATCTGCGCCGCGCTGTCCCCGTCCCTGATCTCTATGCTGACGTCTCTGCCCGGCTCCGCATCTACAGCTTCTTCGCCAAATATCCGGTATCCGTATTCATATGCCATGATGGAATAGCGGTAGATAAACATCAGCGCCACCGCCGCTATGACCACTTTGGCGACTGTCCCTACGACAGCCCCAACGATCTGTTTCCCGCCCATCCTTTCCTCCTTACGGCATATCCGGCCGCTTCCCGGCCGCCGCCTTCACGCCTTTCCTGCAAAGAGGCGCGTTTTTGCGCCCGATGGTTTCCTACTCGTATAGATAAATGTCAAGGTCGATCGCCTCCGCGATCGCGCTGTAGATCCGCTACAGCATCCGGCACACCGCCAGCTCCGCCTGCAGATATTCTTCCACTACAGGATTGGAGCGGAACTCTTCATATTCTTTCACAAATTCGTCGACTTTATCAAACAGCTCGTCCTCTGATTTCTGCAGCTGATAGTTTTTCCTGCGGAACTCGTTGATCGCTTCCTGAAGCCCCGGAAACTTTGCAACGTTTTCCCGTTTTTCCAGATATATCCTATATGCTTCCGTCCGTTTCAGCCTTTCGGTAAACTCGCGGATAATCTTTTCCGTCTCTTTCATCTTTCTCCACTTTTCGATCGTATTTACACGTCCATGATGATCGGCAGGATCATCGGCCGCCTCTTCGTCTTTTTCCAGACATAATCGCTCAGGGAATCCTTAATGACCGATTTGATCTTGCCCCAGTCGCTGACGCCGTTGTCCAGACAGCGGAAAACGCTCTCTTCGATCAGGCTCCTTGCCTCTTCCATCAGTTCGTCGGATTCCCGGACATAGACGAATCCTCTCGAAACAATATCCGGTCCCGACACCAGCTGGTTGCCTACCCCGTCCAGCGCGAGCACCACGATCAGGATCCCGTCCTCCGCTAAATGCTGCCTGTCCCGCAGCACGATATTTCCCACGTCCCCGACGCCGAGGCCGTCCACCAGTATCGCGCCCACGGGCACCTTTCCCGTCACCTTCGCGCTTTCCATATTAAGCTCCAGCACGTCGCCGGAGGAAAGGATAAAGATATCCTCCTTGTCAATGCCCAGCTCCTGCGCCAATCTGGCCTGCGCCTTTAAATGCTTATATTCCCCGTGCACCGGGATCGCATATCTGGGCTGTACCAGCGTATAGAGCAGCTTGATCTCTTCCTGACAGGCATGTCCCGAAACATGCGCATCCTGAAAGATCACGTCCGCGCCCTTCATAAAGAGCTCATTGATGACCTTTGTCACGGCTTTTTCATTCCCCGGTATCGGGTGCGAGGAAAAGATCACCGTATCTCCCGGCTTAATGGAGATCTTCCTGTGCTGGCTGCTCGCCATACGGCTGAGCGCCGCCATGCTCTCCCCCTGACTTCCCGTCGTAATGATCACGGTCTTTTCATCAGGATAATTCTTGAGCTGTTCAATATCGATCAGCGTGTTCTCCGGGATATTGATCCGGTTTAGATTCTGCGCGATCTCGATGATATTGACCATGCTCCTGCCTTCCACGACTACCTTACGTCCGAAGCGGTAAGCGGAATTGATGATCTGCTGCACCCTGTCCACATTGGAGGCAAACGTCGCGATGATAATCCGCGTATTAGTATGCTCGGAAAAGATCGTATCGAATATTTTCCCGACCCGCTTTTCCGACTGCGTAAAGCCGGCGCGTTCCGCGTTCGTACTGTCGCACATCAGCGCGAGCACGCCCTTTTTCCCGATCTCCGCAAATCTCTGCAGATCGATCGCGTCCCCGTAGACCGGCGTATAATCCACCTTAAAATCGCCCGTATGAACCACGATCCCTGCCGGGGAATAGATCGCGAGCGCCGCCGCGTCCACGATACTGTGATTCGTCTTAATATATTCGATACGGAAAGCGCCCAGATTGATCGACTGTCCGAATTTTACGACTTTTCTCTTTGTCCCCTTTAAGAGGTTGTGCTCTTTTAACTTATTCTCGATGATCCCCATCGTCAGTTTCGTCGCATAGACCGGGATATTCAGCTCCTTCAACACATAAGGCAGGGCCCCGATATGATCCTCGTGCCCGTGCGTGATCACAAAGCCCTTTACCTTATCCCGATTCTCCAACAGATAGGTAATGTCCGGGATCACCAGATCGATCCCCAGCATATCGTCGTCAGGAAAGGAAAGACCGCAGTCTACCACAACAATACTGTCTTCGTATTCAAAGGCAGTAATGTTCATACCGATCTGTTCCAGACCTCCTAACGGGATGATCTTCAGTCTGGAACCGCTATTTAGATTTTTTTTCAATGAATCTACCTCCACATTCTCCCTGTTATAAGTACCCGTGCGGAGCGGGCCCAAACGACAATGCGCTAATGCGCCACCAGAAACGGCGGATATGAAAGCTCCCGTTATCCTGCTTCTTATCCCCGATAATCAGCATATTCGGCCTTCATTACGCCGTCCCTGTTCATTCGGTCCCTTCTACCAGCTCCACATCTTCCAACATACTGCTCAGCACCTCCGCTACCGCGGAAAGCTCCTTTTCTTCCGTAACTTCCACATATACGCTCTCCGCGTCTTCAGGCCGCGACGTATCCTTTAAGATCATGGCTTCGCCGTCCCCTTCTTCCGTGTCTGTTACCAATATATATTTCTCACCGGCGATCATGGTCTGTTCCAGTACATAAAAAGCTACCGGCTCCTCTCCCTCCGGATTAAAAACGATCTTTTCCAAATCCTTACTCCTGCCGCGCCTGCGCGCTGTTTTTACAATAGTCCAGATAACTCTGCAGGATAAGCGCCGCCGCTATCCTGTCTGCATGTTCCTTTCGGTGCTCCCTGCGGATACCGGCCTCCATCATCGCCTTATTCGCGGATACCGTCGTCAGACGCTCGTCCCACAATATGACGGGCAGCCCCGTCCTTCTCTCCAGCGTTTCCTTTAATTCCAGCGTCCGCTCCGCACGCTCTCCCAATGTATCGTTCATATTTTTGGGGAACCCAAGCACGATCCGCTCCGCCTCATACATTACCGCCAGCTCTTCGATCCTAGCCAATGTGCGGCGCAGCTGATTCCCCCGTTCTCTCTGAATGATCTCGAGCCCCTGCGCCGTGATCCCTAAAGCGTCGCTGACCGCGACGCCCATCGTCTTAGCCCCGTAATCCAGTCCTATGATCCGCATCGCATTTACTTCCAATGATTCGCCTTGATATATTCCTTCAGCATCTCTTCCACCAGCTCATCCCGCTCCACCTTCATGATCAGGCTCCGGGCGCTCTTATGGCTCGTGATGTAAGTCGGATCGCCCGACATGATATAGCCTACGATCTGGTTGACAGGATTATAGCCTTTTTCCGTCAACGCTTCATATACCGTCGACAATACGATCTTAACGCCGTTCTCCGGCTCCGTCTCTACGCTGAAAAACTGTGTGTTCCCTAAGTCCTGCATCCTGTCACTTCCTTTCCCCGCGGCCATAAAACCTCATGAATAGTTCTAGTGTACCTTATTTGTCCGAAAATTTCAAGAATCACTCTGCGAGAAGTATATTTTCCTCCAAAAATCCGCAGAGACGCTTTTTCAGGATCAGGCCCCGCAGATCGTCGTCCGTGCGAAACGCCGCCTTGATGTACTCTCTGGTATGCCCCGTCATATACCGGATACCGCCGATCACGACGGGCTCCTCAAATAAGATCTCCGCTTCCTTCCCCAGAAAAGCCTCCCGATATGCGCGCGACTGGCGCTTTTTAAGCTCCAAAAGGCTCCTGCTCCGCCTCGCCTTTACCGCGTCCGGTACCTGATCGGGCATTTGGGCGGCGTTCGTGCCCCGCCTCGCGGAATACGGGAACACATGCATTTCATAAAAACTGACCTTTTCCAGAAACGCCTCGGTCTGCGCAAATTCTTCCTCGCTCTCGCCCGGAAACCCCACGATCACATCCGTCGTGATCGCAGGAGCCGCAAACGTCCGCCGCAGGAGCCGCACCTTCTCATAGTATTCACTTGCCAGATAATGCCTATTCATTCTTTTTAACGTCGCGTCGCACCCGCTTTGCAGGGAAAGATGGAAATGCGGGCACAGCCCGGACAGCCCGCGCAGCTCCCTTGCGAAATCCTCCGTGACGATACGCGGCTCCAAAGAGCCCAGCCGGATACGGGAAATCCCCTCGATCTTATCTAACTCCCGCAGAAGCTCCAGCAGGTATCCCCGCTCATACGCCTCCTTTCGCGCGTCCCCTCCTTCCTTCCGCGCAAAATCCATTCCGTACGAGCTGACATGGATCCCGGTAACGACGATCTCGCGATAGCCCGCCTCTGCAAGCCCTCTTACCTCCCGCACGATCTCTTCCCTTTGGCGGCTCCTGACCCTGCCCCTCGCAAACGGAATGATACAGTACGAGCAGAACTGGTCGCAGCCGTCCTGTATCTTGACATAGGCCCGCGTATGCTCCGACGTCCCGCCGATCTCCAGCGCTTCATACGCGGCCAGAAGCCTCATGTCCGGCACAGTCGTTCCGCCGAGGGTCTTGTCCCCCGGCGTTCCCGTCCGCTCCTTTAAAAAGGCTTCTAGGATCGGGATCAGATCCTTTTTCCTATTGTTGCCGATCGCCAGATCAATACAGGGATCCTTTTCCACCGCTTCTTTTCCGGTCTGCACATAACAGCCGACCGCAACGACCACGGCGGACGGATTCTGTTTCTTTGCCCGGTGCAGCATTTGTCTGCTCTTACGGTCCGCGATATTGGTCACCGTACAGGTATTGACGATATAGAGATCGGCCGTCTGGTCAAACGGCACGATCGTATAGCCGTTTTCCTGCAGCATCTGCCGCATAGCGTCCGTTTCGTAGGCGTTTACCTTGCAGCCCAGATTGTGCAGCGCCGCGCGTTTCATAGCTTTCATAGTTCCTCTCTTTAATTTGTCAGCTTGTTATTGACTTTTAGCCCCATTGCCTTTAGTATAAAGATAATCATAAAAGTAAAAATAGAGGAGGTTATGTGGATGAAGACCGTACAGATTTCTTTAAATTCCATTGATAAGGTAAAATCCTTTGTAAACGATATCACTCGTTTCGACTATGACTTTGACTTGGTATCCGGCCGATATGTGATCGACGCCAAGTCCATTATGGGGATCTTTAGCCTTGACCTGTCCAAGCCCATCGACTTAAATATCCATGCGGAAGACGATGCGGAAGAAGTGCTGAACACCTTAAAGCCTTATATCATCTAAACGCTCTGCCGGATACGGTCGTTCTGCCCTTTTTCGCCGACCGGCATCCTTTTCGTCAAAAGATTGCTAGCTGCTGCAAATTTTTCTGCGCGTACGCAGGCTTTGCAGCAGCTTTTTTATACCTTTTCTTCTAAAGCAGTATCAAATCCCATGCTCTCACGCTCTTCATGCGTAACGATAACGAGCTCCTTCGTTTTCAGAGCCGTCTCTACCAGCTCGTCTATCTTTTCCTCCAGATTACGCTCGTGCTTTCTTATCACGCCCGCGTTCGGCTTCGTTACCGGGTGTTTGGCTACAAAGATCGTACAACAGTCCTCGTACGGAAGGATAGAGGTCTCATAGGTCCCGATCTTTTCCGAGAGATCGACGATCTCCTGCTTGTCCATTCCGATCAGCGGCCGGTATACCGGCAGATCGCACACCTCGTTCGTCACTGCCAGAGAATGCATGGTCTGGGACGCGACCTGTCCGATACTCTCCCCTGTGATCAGCCCTAACGCCTCCGTCTCCTTCGCGATCCGCTCTGCGATCCGCATCATATAGCGCCGCATGATGATCGTCAGCTCCTCATGCGGGCACTTGTCATAAATATAGAGCTGTATCTCCGTAAAATGAATGATATGCAGATAGATCGGCCCCGTATAGGCGGATAAGATCCTTGCCAGATCGACGACCTTCTGCTTGGCCCGCTCGCTCGTATACGGAGGCGCATGGAAATAGACCGCGTCGATCTTTACGCCGCGTTTCGCGATCATATATCCCGCCACCGGGGAATCGATCCCGCCCGAGAGCAGCAGCATTCCCTTCCCATTCGTCCCTACCGGCATACCGCCCGGTCCGGGCAGGATATCGGAATACAGATAGATCTTTTCCCTTATCTCGACATGCAGAAGGATATCCGGTTTATGGACGTCCACCCGCATTTGCGGGAACGCATCCAATATCGCGCCCCCGAGCCGGGCATTGATCTCCATCGAATCCAGCGGATAATCCTTTCTCGCCCTTCTCGCCTCCACCTTAAAGCTTCGATCCTTTTCCGGGTATCTGCCTGCAAGAAAGGAGACGGCATCCTGACAGAGCCGTTCAAAGCCCAGATCCTCTACGACCTCTGTCGGGCATATCCCGGAAACGCCAAACACCGTCTGCAGACGCTCTGTCGTCTCCCCATAATCAAAATCTGACAGAGCGTCCACGTAGATCCTGCCCTGATTCCTCGATACCTGAAATTCGCCCTCGCACTGCTTTAAGGCATATCGTATCTGCCGTACCAGCGCTTCCTCAAACAGGTGCCTGTTTTTCCCCTTCACGCCGATTTCCGCATATTTGATCAAAAATGAACTCAACATCTCTTTTCTCCCGTTTATGGATATCCCAGCAGAATACCTCACGCGGCCGCATGGGATATCTGCCTGCCGCCGCCCGCTTAACGTCTTGTATATTTTCGAAGCGTTGGAACAATATCATACAACGCCTGCAGGGTGTAGTCAATCTCCTCCGCCGTTGTAAATACGGAAAAGCTGAAACGCAGCGTCGAATCCAAAAGCTCCTTTTCCAGCCCGATCGCCCGCAGCGTATCCGACGGCTTAGGCGCTTTATTGGAAGCGCAGGCGCTCCCGGCGGAGACATAGATCCCCTTTTCTTCCAGCGCATGTAAAAGCACCTCGCTTCGGATCCCCCGGAAGGAGACGCTCACGACATGGGGCGCGCTCATCTCGCCCGCCAAAGCGTTGACCCTGATATCGGGGATCCCCCTCACGCCCTGAATAAATCGGGACTTGAGCGCATACAGGGCCGCCTGATCCTCTTCCAGATTTTCATAGATCTTTTCCACGGCCATGCCAAGCCC
>CANQTG010000026.1 GCA_947626715.1 uncultured Lachnospiraceae bacterium
GAGGGCGCTTACCGCTTCCAGACGCTCTTTCCCTATGACAGGAAAAGAAAGCTGGAGATAATAAGGGGCGAAATGGAATCCGGCGCTTTCTGTGAGGATAATGTGCGTCCCGAAGGGGTAACGGAATATATCACGGTGATCCGGGGAAGAATGATCTTGGAAATGGACGGCAGGCAGTATGAGCTGGGGGAAGGGCAGGCGCTCAGGTTCTGCGCGGCTCGGGCGCACAGCTATCGGAATCCGGGCGGCGGACGGGACTGCTTTCAGATGGTGCTGCTTTATGAGACGCCGGATGGCCTTTGAAGCCGTCCTGCCTGTTTAGGAGACTGCCGCGGACGACGGCGGATTCGCCGTAGCGCAGGCGGATCGCGTCGATGGCCTGTTCCAGACGGCGCTGCTTTTGGGCGCGCTCCGTCTGCTGCGTGTCAAAAAGGGAGAGCTGGACGGGCTCCGTGACGGGACACAGACGGGCGGTGCGGATCCCGAGCAGGCGTATGGGAGCATGGTTCCAGCTCTCTTCTAGGAGCCTGCAGGCGGTCTCATAGAGGGACTGCGTGGAATCCTGCGGCTCGGGAAAGGTCGTCTGATGGGAGACGCTCGTAAAATCGGCGTACTTGATCTCAAGGCTTTCCATGAGCGCGCACTGCGCGCTGGCCCGCAGTCTGGCCGAGACGGATTCCGCAAGAGAGAGAAGGACGGGGCGCGCATCCTGAAGGGTGAGGACGTCCTGCGGGAGCGTGACGGAGTTTCCGATCCCCTTTGCCTTTGCGGGCTCGGAGAGCACAAAGGAGTCGTCGATCCCGTTGGCGTATTCCCACAGCAGCCGTCCCTGACTCTTTAAATGGGACTGTAAGATCTCCGGGTCGGCGTGCGCAAGGTCGCCGATCGAGAGGATCTCGAGATTATACAGGGTTTTCGTGCAGGATTTCCCGCACATGTATAGGTCGGAAACGGGAAGCGGCCAGAGCTTCTGCGCGATCTCGCCGGAAAAGAGCGTATGCGTTTTGTCGGGCTTTTGGAAGTCCGACGCCATCTTGGCCAGCACCTTGCGGTCGGAGACGCCGATATTGACCGTAAAGCCGAATGTTTCCCGGATCCCCCTGCGGATCTGATCCGCGCATTCTACAGGAGAGGGAAAGCGGGAGGAGATCGGCGTATAATCCATATAGCACTCGTCCACGCTGACCTGCTCGATATCGGGGCATATTTCTGACAGATATGTCATTAATTCGTGAGAGCGGCGCGCGTACAGGGTGTGGTCGGGCGGCGCGGAGACGAGGAAGGGGCATTTGCGGTAAGCGCTTACCACAGGTTCGCCGGTGCGGATCCCGTATTTCCGGGCCGGAATGGATTTGGCTAGGACAACGCCGTGCCGCCGCTGCATATCGCCGCCGATGATGGAGGGGATCAGGCGCAGGTCGGTCTGCTCGCCGGAGCGTAAGCGCTCGAGGGCGGTCCAGCTTAGATATGCAGAATTTACGTCGATGTGGAAAATGATCCGTTCCATAGCCTTGTTCTTTGCCCTTTCTGATCCTACCCCTATTTTACAGAGTCGGAAATGCCTTTACAAGTAAAATATGAGCTGTTAGAATAAAACCGTTATCAACAAAAGTCGGACGGTGGAAAAGCGGATGAGAAACGGCAGAAAGCTGAAATGGGCCTATATCAGAGGAATGTTTCTGGGAATCATTGCCAGCGCATTCTTTCTTCCTTCTTATATGAAATTGGAAAGTACGGGAAATAATATCTTTTACGTCACGTTAAACGGCGAAGCGGTCGGCAGCAGCGCGACGGAGAACGTAGAAGGATATGTGCGCGAGGCCCGCAGGCGGATCGCACGGGAAAGCGACGCGCCGGTGCTGCTAAAGGCGCAGACTGCGGTGCGGGGAGAAGAGGTCTATTTTGGCAGGGTGGACTCGGAGGAGGAGATCGTTTCCAACATGGCCGCCGTCATGGAGAAGAACGAAAGAGAGACGCTGACACGCTCCTATACGGTAAAGATCAACGATTTTACGGTAAATCTGGGAAGCTCCGAGGAGGTGCTGGGCCTTTTGGATGCGGTGCTGGACCAGTACGATAAGTCGGACGCATACAGCGCGCGTCTGGTGCTGGATCCCTCCCGGGAGCTGAACGTGCTGACGACGCAGGTCGTGAGCAGGGCCGAGGCGTCGGAGAGGGAGGCGCAGGATCAGGATTTCCATAGGACGGCGGGAATGGATGCCGTGCTGGAGCAGGCACTTTTGGACGCCGCGCCGGACTATGAAAAGGATTTTTCGGATTACGAGCTGGGTCTGGTCTCGTTAGCATACGGGGATATGGTGGAGGTCGTAGAAGCGTATCTGCCCGAGGAAGAACTGACGCCGCTGTCAGAAGCGATCGAGATGGTGACCAAAAAAGAAGAGAAAAATAAGATATACGAGGTCGTTTCGGGCGATACGCTTTCCGAGATCGCACAGGAGAACGGGCTGACGATGGAGCGGCTGATCGAGATCAATCCTACGATAGAGGACGAGAGCGCTACGATCCGCGTCGGGGACGAGATCATCGTGACCTCGCCGGAGCCGGAGCTTTCCGTTATCCGGCAGGAGCAGCAGTACTATGAGGAAGATTATGACGCAGATGTCGTTTATGTGGACAACGACGACTGGTATACGAACGACCTCGTCGTAAGGCAGCAGCCGTCCGCGGGGCACAGAAAAGTGGTGGCGGTGGTCACATACCGCAACGATACGGAAACAGAGCGCGATATCCAGAAAGAGGAAGTGCTGATAGAGCCGGTTCCCAAGATCGTGGAGAGAGGGACGAAGATACCGCCTACCTATATCAAGCCGATCTCCGGCGGCAGGCTCTCCTCCGGCTTCGGCGGCCGGAAAGCCCCGATGAAGGGCGCTTCGACCAATCATAAGGGGATAGACTGGGCGACCCCGATCGGCACCGCGGTCATGGCCTCCTGCGGTGGCACTGTGACAAAGGCCGGCTGGGGAAGCGGCTACGGATACGTCGTCTATATCGACCACGGGGACGGCAGACAGACGCGCTACGGCCACCTGAGCAAGGTGCTGGTCAAGGCGGGCGAGAAGGTGTCGCAGGGGCAGAAGATCGCGCTCAGCGGCAATACCGGGAGGAGCACGGGGCCCCACGTGCACTTTGAGATCCTGATCGGAGGCGTTCAGGTCAATCCGTTAAAGTACTTAAGCTGACGCCGGAGGCGGGCGCGGAAGTTTTCCGCGGCTTTACAAATGAGAAAAAATGTGGCATAATAGGAACGTTTAGCGGATCTTGAACAGATAAGAGGAGACTCGCGAGGGTTGAATGAACACAAGCAAGTCTTGAATTGACGATAGAATGATCACAGGGTTATTGATAGATGGAGTTGAATGATGGAACAATATGCGATTAAAGGCGGGACTCCGCTGGTGGGGGAAGTGGAGATCGGAGGCGCCAAAAACGCCGCGCTTGCGATCCTTGCGGCCGCCGTTATGACGGATGAGACCGTAGTGATAGAGAATATGCCGGACGTGAGGGATACCAACGTGCTGCTGCAGGCGATCTCGAGTATCGGCGGTATCGTGGAGCGCATTGACAGGCATACGGTGAAGATCAACGGTTCGCAGATCCGCGATCTTGCGATCGACGGCGATTATATCAAAAAGATCAGGGCTTCTTATTATCTTCTCGGCGCGCTGCTCGGGAAATATAAAAAGGCGGAGGTGGCCCTGCCGGGAGGCTGCAATATCGGGAGCCGCCCGATCGACCAGCATATCAAAGGATTCCGCGCGCTGGGCGCGGACGTCAGTATCGCCCACGGGCTGATCATCGCGCAGGCGGAGCGGCTGCGGGGCAGCCATATCTATATGGACGTGGTGACGGTGGGCGCGACGATCAATGTGATGATGGCGGCGGTGATGGCGGAGGGACAGACGATCATTGAAAACGCTGCAAAAGAGCCGCATGTAGTGGATTTAGCGAACTTCCTAAACAGCATGGGCGCGAACATCAAGGGCGCGGGGACGGATGTGATCCGTATCAAGGGCGTATCGAAGCTGCACCGCACGGAATACACCATTATCCCCGACCAGATCGAGGCGGGCACGTATATGTTCGCGGCGGCCGTGACAAAGGGCGACGTTACCGTGAAAAATGTGATCCCCAAGCATTTGGAGTCGATCAGCGCCAAGCTCGTGGAGATCGGCTGCGAGGTCGAGGAGTCGGACGACGCGGTCCGGGTGGTGGCCTCGAGAAGGCTGGCGCATACGCATGTCAAGACCCTGCCTTATCCCGGCTTTCCGACGGATATGCAGCCGCAGATCACGGTCGCGCTGGGGCTCTCGCAGGGGACGAGTATCGTGACGGAGAGTATCTTTGAAAACCGCTTTAAATATGTTGACGAGCTGACCCGTATGGGGGCCAATATCAAGGTAGAGAGCAATACGGCGATCATCGACGGCGTGGAGGGCTATACCGGGGCCGGCATTACGGCGCCCGATCTGCGGGCGGGCGCGGCGCTCGTGCTTGCCGCTCTGGCGGCCGAGGGCGTGACGACGATAGACGAGATCCGCTATATCGAAAGGGGCTATGAGGATCTCCCGCAGAAGTTAAAAAGCCTCGGCGCACAGATCGAGATCGTGGACACCGAGAAGGAGCTGCAGAAATTCCGGCTGCGCGTCGGCTAAGACGCCCCCAGATAAGGAGCCCCAGACGGGACTTTCGCTGTTCCTTTCCGGCTTTAGGATATCGTTGACGCTTCGCGGGAAAAGAAAGTGTTGACAAGCCGCATACGCTGTTGTATGCTAGTACCGATATGAAAATTCCATATTGCACATTTCTCTTATTCAGAGTGGTGGAGGTACATAGGACCTGAGAAGCCACGGCAACCCCGTAAGGAAGGTGCCAACCTGAGCGAGCAGATCGAACAATAAGAGGATTTGAGTATCAGAGCTGTCAAATCCGCTTATCCGAGCGGATTTTTTATTTGATAGGAAATACCCTGCTGCGGTAACGCAGGGAACTGCTGTCCTATCAAACAAAAAATAGGATGCGCGCCGCGTGGAAAAGAAAGGAATTGCTATGCAGTTCCACTTGGCGCGGAGAATCCGGCAGGCCGGATCCTTTGTATTCTTTCCGTAAAAAACGGATACAGAAGGGCGGAACGGACAAAACAGACAAAATAGACAACATAAGGAGGATATGGTATGGAAAAACGTTTATTTACGTCGGAATCCGTAACGGAGGGGCATCCCGATAAGATGTGCGATGCGATCTCCGACGCGATCCTCGACGCGCTGATGGAAAAGGACCCGATGAGCCGCGTCGCCTGCGAAACGGCGACCTGCACCGGCTTTGTGCTCGTGACCGGCGAGATCACGACCAGCGCCTATGTGGATATCCAGAAGATCGTGCGCGATACGGTAAAGGAGATCGGCTACGACCGGTCGGAGTACGGCTTCGACGGCAATACCTGCGCCGTAATGGTCGCGATCGACGAGCAGTCTTCCGATATCGCGATGGGCGTGGATAAGGCGCTGGAGGCAAAGGAGAACAAGATGTCGGATGCGCAGATCGAAGCGATCGGCGCGGGCGATCAGGGCATGATGTTCGGCTATGCGACGGACGAAACGCCGGAGTATATGCCCTATCCCATCTCTCTGGCGCATAAGCTGGCCCTGCAGCTTACGAAGGTAAGAAAGGACGGCACGCTGACCTATCTGCGGCCCGACGGCAAGAGCCAAGTCTCCGTAGAATATGACGAGGACGGCGCGCCCAAACGTCTGGAAGCGGTCGTACTCTCGACGCAGCACGACCCGGATGTGCCGCAGGAGCAGATCCATGCGGATATCAAAAAATATGTGTTTGACGAAATCCTTCCTAAGGAGCTGATCGACGAAAATACGAAGTTCTTTATCAATCCGACGGGACGCTTTGTGATCGGCGGCCCTCACGGCGACGCGGGGCTTACGGGACGCAAGATCATCGTGGATACCTACGGCGGATATGCGCGTCACGGCGGCGGCGCGTTCTCGGGCAAGGACTGCACGAAGGTGGACCGTTCGGCGGCCTATGCGGCGCGGTATGTCGCGAAGAATATCGTCGCGGCGGGGCTGGCGAAGCGCTGCGAGATACAGCTTTCCTATGCGATCGGCGTGGCGCAGCCGACCTCCGTCATGGTGGACTCCTTCGGGACCGGCAAGGTGTCCGATGAGAAGCTGGTCGAGATCGTGCGCGAGAATTTTGACCTGCGTCCGGCGGGGATCATCAAAATGCTGGATCTGCGCCGCCCGATCTATAAGCAGACGGCGGCCTACGGGCATTTTGGACGCAACGATCTGGATTTGCCGTGGGAAAAGACCGATAAGGCGGATACGCTGAAAAAGTATGCCGAATAATGCCGGATAATGCCGAATCGGAAAGGCATCCTAAGACAAGGGAAAAATAAAATACAGGACAATCTCAGGGGGCTGCTGCAAGACGTACAGGAAAATACGGTCTTGCGGCAGCCCCTTTGCGCCGCGCAAAAGCCTCTCTTGATAAAATCTATGAGATCTCGCGCCAAAAATCCGGTCGTTCGCGCCGTATCCCCATAATATGCCACAAAATCTGCCGATATAGAAAGAAAGGGGAAGTTTTTGCAAAAGAAAGGAAGTTCTGGCCTATGAGGATCGCAGTCTGCGACGACGACAAAGCGGCAAGGGAGCATATCGTTTCCCTGATTCAGGAGCAGGGAGCGGATACCGAGATCACGGCCTTTGCAGGCGGGGAGGAAATGCTGCGGGCAAAGGAAGAATTTGACATCATGTTTCTGGATATCGAGATGGAGGGGACGTCGGGGCTTGAGACTGCCAGGCGCCTGCGGCGGATCGAAGAGAAGGAGGGGCGGGAAAAGAGCGTCCTCATCTTTGTGACGGGGTACGAGCGGTATGTGTACGACGCCTTTGACGTATCGGCCTTCCAATATCTGCTCAAGCCGTTACAAAAAGAAAGATTCGCCGCCATTTTCGCCCGGGCGTGGAAGGAAGCGTCCGCAGTGCGAAGGCGGTCGGCGGCTTATCTTTTCGTCAAAAGCGCGGGAATGCAGCGGAAGGTCTATCTAAAGGATATCTTATATATCGAGAGCGCGGATAAAAAGGTCGTTCTCCACACGAAAACGGGAATCTTGGAGACCTATGGAAAAATGAACGAGTGGGAGCGGGCGGTCGGCGGCGGCTTTTACCGCTGCCATCGGTGCTATCTCGTGAACATGGAGCAGATCGTCTCCTACGGCGCGGATCATCTCGAGGTCTTGGGCGGCGATAGGCTGCTCCTTGCGCAGAAAAAATATGCCGGCTTTATTAAGCGGTATCTGGAATATGCCAAAAACGGAGGGGCCGTCAATGTATGAGTGGGAGGTCTATCTGGTAAACAGCATAGCGGGAAGCGTCTATGCGGATAAGCTCCTGCAGGCGAAAACGCGCGGCAGGAGCGCCCGGCTCGCGTGGGCGTTCCTATATCTGCTCCTGCAAGCGTTGACGGGGAAATGGCTGGACGGTATCTCCCCGTTTGGCGTCGTCGTAAAGACGGCGGCCGATATCGCAGCCGTCCTGCTCCTGACGGCGGCCCTGTACCGCAAAGACCCGCCTAAGCAGCTTTTCGCGGCGGTCAGCTTTGCCGGAGGGAAAAAGCTGATCCTTTATATCATAGAGGTCGCGTTCCGGGGCGTTCATTCCGCCTACTGTAAGATACTCGGCGTTTTGGTCGAAAAAGAGACGCTTGACAGTGTCGGGGAGGTGGAGCTGGGCTTGCGGGTCTCCTTTTATCTTGCGGGAACGGCCGTTATCCTGCTGTATCTGCTCCTGCTCGGCGCGTATCTTACCGCGATGGCGGGCCGGTTCGTAAAAAAGGACGACCGGCTGCGAAAGACGGAGTATGTCTTTTTGATCCTCCCGAGCGCGGCGACCCTGTGTATCGCCATTACCCTGCAGATGATGATCTTGTCGGTGGAAAGGGGCGTGACGGACATTGTATTTGACCGCGTCCCCGCTACGTTATTTTGGGTGCCGTTTATCTGTATCCTGCTGCTGGGCGTGAACCTGTCTTCCGTGATCCTTTTCCGCAGGTTGGCGCAGCTCCATGAGGAGGAACGGAAACGCTCTGCGTTAGAGAGCCAGATGGCGCAAATGCAGCGGGAGATCGCGGAAATACAGGATATCTATGCCGATATGCGGGGACTGCGGCACGATATGAGGAGCCATTTAGAGAGCATAGCGGCGCTTGCATACAGGAGCGGCGAAAGGGAGCGGGAGGAGCTTACCGGGTACATCGACAAGATGGAAGAGACCATAGGCAGGCTGGATTTTGCCTATCAGACGGGAAACGCGATCACCGACGTGATCCTGCACCAAAAAAAGCAGGAGGCGGAGAGGCGGGACATCGTCTTTACGGCGGACTTTACCTATCCCGCGAAAAAGCAGATAGACGTCTACGATATCGCGATCGTACTGCACAACGCGCTGGAAAACGCGGTCGAGGCCGCGGGAAAAGCAGAAGGGGAAAGAAGGATCGGCGTGCGCTCCTATCAGCGGGGCAGCCTGTTCTTTATCGAGGTCGTGAATGACTTTTCCGGCGATCTGACGATGGACCGGGAGAGCGGCCTGCCGGTCAGCGGCAAAGGGGACGGACGCCTGCACGGTCTGGGCATGGAGAATATCCGAAGGTGCGCGGGAAAATACAAGGGGGATCTTGACATCGCTGTAGAGGAGACGGATGGGAAAAAGAAATTTATCCTGACGGTCATGATGTATGAAAAGGAGTTTGCGCCAGAAACGGCGTAGTTCGCGCCGAAGCTATGAACTTTTTGCGGAAACGGTACGATAGGAAGAATAAAGGCGGTTTCTTGCTCCGCCCTAAGATTCGGTTTGGGAGGATACGCTTATGTCGATGGAGATCACAGGGAATTATAACGAGTATGCAATGGGAAGCGCGGCGGGCAGTACGGTAGGAAGCGCGGGCAGCGCTGCGGGAAGCGCAGGGGAAACGAAAAAGAGCGCAAAGGATTATTCCGCTTATCTGTCGGAGAAATATGACTGCGTGAAGGAGGGCAAGGTCGCGGTTTCGAGCGCCTATTTGAGAAAGTGCGCGAACGACCCCAAAGAGGCGGAAACGTTGGAGGAAAATCTGGCCCTATTCAATGAAATTTATGATAACGGATTAAGGGGCTCACAGAGGGAGGCGGCGGCTCACGGCGGGACGGTTACAAGCTATTTCATGACTTGGAGCATAGACGGAAACGGAATGATCTCTATGATGAGCAACGTTACCGTGGTATCAGAAAGCCTGAACGAAAAGAAAGGAAGCGGGCAGGCAGACTGGATGGAAAAACTGCAGGAGACGAAAAAACAGGAGCGGCTCGCCGAAAAGAAACGGTCGGAAAAGAGGCGGGCAAAGCGCAGAGAGGAAGAACGCCTTGCCAAAATGCGGGCGGAGAAAAGGGTCGAAAGGGAGCCGGAGAGCGGAGCCGCGCAGACCCGCGAGATAACGGTCGTGGGAAAAAGCGCGCGGGAGCTGCGGGAGAAAATGGCGGAAGCGATCCTCTATCCCGGCAGCGCCGCCGTATCGGAGACGGCAGGGCTGGATATCAGGATTTGATAGGATCTTGGGAAGGCCGTTGGGATTTTCGACGGGATCGTTAAGCCCCCGCTTTAGGGCCGGATACCTAGAGGGCGTCTGTTGGTGCGGACGTCTTTTTTGCGTCGTGCACGCGCGTTTTCCTTACTTGTCATGGGAGCTAAAAAGTAGTACAATAATTGAAATATGACCTATTTGAGAAGGAACGGAAAAACGATACGGACAGGTGACCGGTATGGAGGCTTTCATAAAGAAGATAAAGAATTATATCGTCAAAGACGTAGAGAATGATAATGAGACAAAACGGGCCTCTGTGATCATGCGGGCGTTTTCTCTGGTCATGTGCGCTTACTTCCTGCTCATGAGCATAATACTCGGCAGCAATGCCGCATGGAACGGGAGCGTCGTCAATCTGTTCTTTCTGCTCGGCTATGTGTTGGCGTTTTTCTTTACCTACCGGAACCATACGACGGGCGCGCTGTGCTATCTCATTCTTGCCACGCTGCTCTGGACGGGGCTGGATATCGCCCTGTTCGGCTGGGACTGCGGCGTACAGCAGTTTCTGCTGGTGCTTTTGCTGGTCTGCTTTACGGCGAGCCATGATTCCGCCCTGCGCAA
This sequence comes from uncultured Lachnospiraceae bacterium, assembly GCA_947626715.1. Lineage (GTDB taxonomy): Bacteria > Bacillota > Clostridia > Lachnospirales > Lachnospiraceae > VSOB01. The sequence continues at coordinate 10,216 of CANQTG010000026.1, forward strand.
GGGCTGTATGGCGGGGGCGCTCTGTCTGGTGCGTTTCGCCCTGTTTTTCTATGCCAGAGGGCATGAGCCGATGATCCGGGTAGAGGAAGGCGTTATGGTAGCGATGCAGATTGTCAATTCGATCGTGATCTATCTGGAGTTCGCAATTCTGTTGATCCTCTTTTCACAGGATTCCCTTGCGATGGAAAAGAAGCTGATGTCCTACAATGAAAAGCTGCGGGAGCTTTCGCGGCGCGATCCCCTGACAAAGCTGTATAACAGGCGGGCGATGTTCGAGTATCTGGAAAAGCAGGTAGAAAGAGCGGAGGGCTATGGAGAATGGTTCGATATCGCGATCGGGGATATCGACTTCTTTAAAAAGGTCAACGATACCTACGGGCACGAAGCGGGGGACGAGGTGCTGCGGCACATCGCGGGGCAGCTTTCCGCTTATATGGCGGGAAAGGGCCGGATCTGCCGCTGGGGTGGGGAAGAGTTCCTGCTGGTGTTTGAAAATATGAACGGCGAGGTCGCGCAGAAACATCTGGAAGAGATCCGCAGGATGATCGAGCAGGCCCCGACCTATTATAAGGAAACGCGTATCTCTGTGACGATGACATTCGGGCTCGACGAGTATATCAATAACAAGCCAATCGACGAAACCATTATCAGCGCGGATCACAAGCTGTACATGGGAAAGGAACAGGGAAGAAACCGGGTGGTTTTCTGAGCGCTTTGCGGCGGACTGGAGTAAGGAAATGGCATTTGTTCATCTGCATGTCCATACGGAGTATTCTCTGCTGGACGGTTCCAATAAGATCAAAGAGTATGTCAAGCGGGTAAAGGAGCTGGGAATGGACAGCGCGGCGATCACGGATCATGGCGTAATGTTCGGCGTGATCGACTTTTACCGGGCGGCAAAGGAGGCCGGGATCAATCCGATCCTAGGCTGCGAGGTATATGTGGCCCCCAATTCCCGGTTTGATAAGGAGCTGACCGGCGGGGACGACCGCTATTATCATCTGGTGCTGCTCGCCGAGAACAATACGGGATATGCGAATCTGATCAAGATCGTCAGCCGCGGCTTTACGGAGGGCTACTATTATAAGCCGCGCGTGGATATGGAGATATTAGAGCAGTTTCACGAAGGCATTATCGCGCTCTCCGGCTGTCTGGCGGGAGAGGTGCAGCGCAATATCGTAAAAGGGCTGACGGACGAGGCCGAAAGGGCCGCTAAAAGGTATGAGGCGTGTTTCGGGAAGGGCAATTTTTATCTGGAGCTGCAGGATCACGGCATACCGCAGCAAAAGAGCGTCAATACCGCGCTGCTGCAGATGAGCAGGGATCTGGATATCCCGCTGGTCGTCACGAACGACGTACACTATACCTATGCCGAGGACGAAAAGCCGCACGATATCCTGCTGTGTATCCAGACGAATAAAAAGCTGACCGACGAGGACAGGATGCGCTATGAGGGCGGGCAGTACTATGTAAAGAGCGAAGAGGAGATGAAGGGACTGTTTCCCTATGCGTGGGAAGCGGTGGAAAATACGCAGCGTATCGCGGACCGGTGCCATGTGGAGATCGTATTTGGCGAGACCAAGCTGCCCCATTATGAGGTGCCGCAGGGCTACAGCTCATGGACGTATCTAAACAGCCTGTGCTATGAAGGGCTGAAAGCGCGGTACGATCTGACGGACGAGATCCTAGAGCGGCTGTCCCAAAACGGGGAAGCGGACGCGCAGACCGCGGATCGAGAAAAAGAGGCCGCGCTCCTAAAGGAGCGTCTGGATTATGAGCTGGGCGTGATCCGGCAGATGGGGTATGTGGATTATTTCCTGATCGTCTGGGACTTTATCAATTATGCGAAAAGCAACGGGATCGCCGTAGGGCCGGGCAGGGGCAGCGCGGCGGGCAGTATCGTATCGTACTGCCTGCGCATTACGGATATCGACCCGATCCGCTATAACCTGCTGTTTGAACGCTTCTTAAACCCGGAGCGCGTGTCCATGCCGGATATTGATATTGATTTCTGCTTTGAACGGCGGCAGGAAGTGATCGATTATGTGGGGGAAAAGTACGGGCGGGATAAGGTTGTGCAGATCGTTACCTTTGGTACGCTCGCGGCAAAGGGCGTGATCCGCGACGTCGGCAGGGTCATGGATCTGCCGTATAATTATGTGGATTCGATCGCAAAGATGGTTCCCAACGAGCTGAATATCACGATCGAGCGGGCGCTGGAGCTCAATCCTGAGCTGCGCGGGCTCTATGAACGGGACGAGCAGGTCCATGAGCTGATTTCGATGTGCAGGCGTTTGGAAGGGCTGCCGCGCCATACCTCCATGCACGCGGCGGGGGTCGTGATCTGCCCTGACAGCGCCGAAGAATTTGTCCCTCTCTCAAGGGGTTCGGACGGTTCGGTCACGACGCAGTTTACGATGACCACGCTGGAAGAGCTCGGGCTGCTGAAAATGGACTTTTTAGGCCTGCGCACGCTGACCGTGATCCGGGATGCCGTCGAGAATATCAAGCATACGACCGGACAGGCCGTCGATATGCAGCGGATCGATTATGACGACAGGGCGGTCCTAGACTCCATCGGAACCGGAAGGAACGAGGGCGTGTTCCAGCTTGAAAGCAGCGGAATGAAAAACTTTATGAAGGAGCTGCGGCCGCAGAATCTGGAGGATATCATCGCCGGGATCTCCTTATACCGTCCCGGCCCGATGGATTTTATCCCGAAATATATCCGGGGGAAAAACAATCAGGAGGATATCAGCTATTCCTGCCCGCAGTTAGAGCCGATCCTAAAGCCTACGTACGGCTGTATCGTCTATCAGGAGCAGGTCATGCAGATCGTCCGCGATCTGGGCGGGTATACGCTGGGGCGCAGCGATCTGGTGCGGCGCGCCATGAGCAAGAAAAAACAGGCGGTCATGGAGAAGGAGCGGGCGAACTTTATCTTTGGGAACGAAGAGGAGGGCGTGCCGGGCTGTATCAAAAGGGGCATTCCCGAGAAAGTGGCCAGTCAGATCTATGACGATATGATGGATTTTGCAAAATATGCCTTTAATAAGTCGCACGCGGCCTGCTATGCGGTGGTCTCCTATCAGACGGCGTGGCTGAAGCATTATTATCCGCTCGAATTTATGGCGGCGCTTTTGACCTCCGTGATCGATAATCCGAGAAAGGTCTCGGAATATATCATGACCTGCCGGAATATGGGGATCGTTATCCTTCCGCCGGATATCAACGCCGGGGAGACCGGCTTTTCCGTTTCGGACGGGGCGATCCGCTATGCGCTGACGGCGATCAAAAGTATCGGGCGCGGCGCGATTGAAAGTATCGTAAAGGAGAGGAAGGCGCGGGGCCCATACCAAAATCTCAAGGATTTTGTGACGCGCGTGTCGGAAAGTGACCTAAATAAGCGGGGCGTGGAGAACCTGATCAAGGCGGGGGCGTTCGACAATCTGGGCGGGACGCGAAAGCAGCTCATGAGCATTTATATGCAGGTGATCGAGAGCGTGCAGCAGAACAGGAAAAATAACATGGCGGGGCAGCTCACCTTGTTCGACCTAGCCAGCGAAGAGGAAAAGGAAAGCTATGATATCCGTATGCCGGACGTCGGGGAATATTCAAAGGAAATGCTGCTTTCCTTTGAGAAGGAGGTGCTGGGGATCTATGTCAGCGGGCATCCGCTTCAGGAATATGAAAATATCTGGAAGAAGCATATCACGGCGCAGACCTCGGCGTTTGCGTTAGACGAAGAGACGGGGGCGGTATCGCTGCGGGACGGCGAGAGCGTGACCATAGGCGGTATCATAGCGGATAAACGGATCAAATATACGAAAAACGATAAGGTGATGGCTTTTCTGCAGCTCGAGGATCTCACGGGGAGCGTCGAGGTGATCGTGTTCCCGGGCGATTATGAGAAAAATACGGAAAAGCTGGTCGTGGACAATAAGGTATTTATAAAAGGAAGGGTCTCGGTAGACGATGAAAAGGACGGGAAGCTGATCTGCGAACAGGTTACGGCCTTTGACGAACTCCCGCGGACGCTCTGGATACGCTTTGAAACGATGGCCGAGTATGAAAAGCAGGAAAGCAGGCTGTATCAGCTCTTGGGGGAATCGGACGGCAGGGACGGCGTGACGCTGTATATTGAAAACCCGAAGTCCATGAAAAAGCTCCCCGCCAATATGGGCGTAAGGGCGGACGACGTTCTGCTGGGCAGGCTTTCCGGCGCCTTTGGGCAAAGAAACGTAAAGGTGGTATGACAAAAGAAGGCAGGATCGGATAACGAGGCAGGACAGGATAATAAGGCAGAATAGGATAATAAGGCAGAATAGGATAATAAGGCAGAATAGAGGATAAGGAGGAAGATTCATGGCAAAGAAGATAAAAACGATTGGGGTGCTGACAAGCGGCGGAGACGCGCCGGGCATGAATGCGGCGATCCGCGCGGTCGTAAGAAAGGCGCTGAACAACGGCGTTAAGGTCAAGGGGATCAAAAAGGGATATCAGGGGCTCTTAAACGAAGAGATCGTAGATATGGAGGCCAGAAGCGTAGCGGATACGATACAGCGGGGCGGTACGATACTGGGTACGGCCAGATGTCACGAGTTCCGCACGGAGGAAGGGCAGAAAAGGGGCGCGGATATCTGCCGCGCGCACGGGATCGACGGCCTTGTCGTGATCGGCGGGGACGGCTCCTACCGCGGGGCGCAGGCGCTTTCTAGGCAGGGGATCAATACGATCGGCATACCGGGAACGATCGATCTGGATATCGCCTGCACGGAGTATACGATCGGCTTTGATACGGCTGTGAATACGGCGATGGAGGCGATCGATAAGGTAAGGGATACCTCGTCCTCGCATGAGCGCTGCAGTATCATAGAGGTCATGGGCAGGAACGCGGGCTATATCGCGCTCTGGTGCGGCGTGGCGAACGGCGCGGAGGATATCCTGATCCCGGAAAAATACGATTACAATGAGCAGGAGATCATCAACAATATCATTCGGAACCGTAAGAAGGGGAAAAAGCACCATATCATCATCAATGCGGAGGGGATCGGGCACTCCACGTCGATGGCGCGCCGGATCGAGGCGGCGACAGGCGTAGAGACGCGCGCCACGATACTCGGCTATATGCAGCGCGGCGGGAACCCGACCTGCAAGGACCGATTTTATGCCTCGATCATGGGGGCGTATGCGGCGGATATCCTGTGCGAAGGGAAGACGAACCGTGTCGTAGGCTATCAGCACGGCGAATTTCTGGATTTTGACATCGAAGAAGCGCTGTCAATGAAAAAGGAGATCAACGAATATCAGTTTACGGTCAGCAAGGTGCTGTCCCTGTAGGAGGAATAAAGGAGCGGCAGAATGATAACGAGTCCGGGGAATGCAAAGATCAAGGAAGCGGTCAGGCTGCGTCAGAGGGCGAAGGCGCGCCGGGAGGCGGACGCTTTTATCACGGAGGGCGTGAGAATGTTTTTAGAAGCGCCCCTTAGCCGGATCCGGGAGGTCTATCTCTCGGATACCTTTTCCCGTTCCCTAAAAGGAAGGGAGGGGGCCGTTAGGGAAAAGCTCGATATGCTGCGGTATGAAACGGTATCGGACGAGGTCTTTCAAAAGATATCCGACACCTGCTCCCCGCAGGGGATACTCTGCGTGCTGCAGGCGTATCATTATGAGCTGGAAGAGCTGCTGAAAGGAGAGGCCCCGCTGCTCCTTATATTGGAGGATATACAGGATCCGGGCAATCTGGGGACCATGCTGCGCACGGGAGAGGGGGCCGGGATCGACGGCGTCATTCTTTCCGGGACGGTCGATCCCTATAATCCCAAGACGATACGGGGGACGATGGGCTCCGTCTACAGGGTGCCCTTTTATATCGCGGAGGATCTGCCGGATACCATAAGGCGGCTGCGGGAGCGGGGGATCTGCGTTTATGCGGCGCATCTTCAGGGCGGGCGGCTGTATGACGACTGCGACTATACGCGGGGCAGCGCGTTCCTGATCGGGAACGAGGGGAACGGGCTGCGCAGGGAGACGGCAAAGCTCGCGGATCTGTATATCAAGATCCCGATGGCGGGCGCGGTGGAATCGCTGAACGCGGGCACGGCGGCGGCGATCCTGACGTATGAGGCGGCAAGGCAAAGGAGGAATGCAGGGTGAAGCTGGGAATCATAGGACTGGGCAATATGGCGGACGCCATGATCGGCGGTATCCTGAAAAAAGAAATGGTTCCGCGGGAGGATATCATGGGCTCCGCGGCGACGCAGCGGACGATAACGCGCATGGCGGAAAAATATAAGATCAAGACGACGCTGGATAACCGGGAAGTGGCGCGCTGGGCAGACGTCCTGATCTTGGCGGTCAAGCCGCAGTATCTGCAGGCGGTGATCGACGGGATCAAGGACTGTATAGAGAAAGACACGCTCCTTCTTACGATCGCGGCGGGGAAGCGCATGGACTGGTATGAGGAAGCGTTCGGAAAAGAGATTAAGCTGGTGCGCTGTATGCCGAATACGCCGGCGATGGCGGGAGAAGGCTGTACGGCGGTATGCGCCGGCCCCTGTGTGACAAAAGAGGAGGAAGAGACCGCCCTAAGGCTGATGGGGAGCTTCGGCTATGTCTGCCGTCTGCCGGAGAATCTGATGGACGCTTTCTCCGCGGTGGCGGGCAGCAGTCCCGCTTATGTGTTTCTGTTTATCGAGGCGTTAGCCGACGCGGGCGTGGCGGCCGGGATACCGAGGGCGCAGTCCTGCGAGATCGCGGCCCGATCCCTGTTAGGCAGCGCAAAACTGCTCTTAGAGAGCGGAAAGCACCCGGGAGAGCTCAAGGATATGGTATGCTCCCCGGGCGGTACGACGATAGAGGGTCTAAAGGTGCTGGAAGAGAAGGGGATGCGCGGCGCGGTCATGGACGCGATCGAAGCGTGCGTCAATAAGGCGGGGAGGCTGTGACGGATCCCTGACTTTGGTAAAAATGAATCGGAAACCGGAATATTTACTTTCAAAAATGTTAAAACTTGACAAAGAGAGCCGAGTTTGCTATTATGTATCAAATCGGTAATAAATTTGTAACATATCTGTCGTAAATCTGTCTCAAATTTGTTACATGCATTTTGGAGGTAAATATGAAGACGAAAGGCAGAAAAATGCTGCGCCGCTTTGCCGGAATATTGCTGGGAGCCGCGGCATTTGGACTTGCGCAGCTCACTGCGATCGCGGGCAATACGGACAGCCTGCGCGCGCACAATGCGGGCGCCGCCGTGATCCTAGACGGCGATCTGACCTCAAAAGAGAAAAAGGGAAGCTTCGTCGAAACGGCCGCTTTCGGGCGTGCGGAAAAGGACGGAGAGGAAGAGACGGACGCAGCCGGGGAGGACGACCCGGAGGAGTCCAGCCTAGTAATGTCCAATGTGCAGAACGCGGTCAACGTAAGGAAGGAAGCCGACGAAGACTCGGATAAGGTCGGCCTTCTGTATACCGACTGCGGCGGCGAGATCTTAGAAAGGCGGAACGGCTGGACGAAGCTAAAATCTGGAAATGTAACGGGATGGACGAAGGACGAATATCTCCTGTTCGGGGAAGAAGCGCAGGAGCTGGCAATGAGCGTGGGGAATCTGGTCGCGACGGTAGAGGCGGACGCCCTGCGCGTGCGGCAGGAGCCTAAGGAAAACGCCGCGGTGTGCGGCCTGCTCGGCAAATATGAGGAGCTGGAGGCGCTGGACGTAACGGGCGACGGCTGGATCAGCGTGGAATACGAAGGGGAAGTCGGGTATATCTCGTCAAAGTATACGGACGTGAGATTCCTCATAGACTATGGCGAGACCGTGGAGGAGATCAGCGCAAGGGAAAAGAAGCAGCAGGAAGAAAAGCGGAAGGCGGCGGAGGCAAAATTAAAGGAGAACCGGGGCGCGGTCGCGGTGGAGGCCGCCGACGATGTCCTGTTGGGAGCCCTGATCCAGTGCGAGGCGGGCAATCAGCCCTATGAAGGGCAGCTCGCGGTCGGAGCGGTGGTCATGAACCGTGTGCGAAGCGGCGGTTATCCCAATACCGTATCGGGCGTTATTTATGCGTCGGGGCAGTTTACGCCGGCGTTAAACGGCAGGTTGGCGAAGCGGGTAGCGTCCGGCGTTAGTCCGGCGTGCATTCAGGCGGCGCAGGAGGCGATCGCGGGAGCGTCCAACGTAGGAGGCGCTACGCATTTTAGAAGAGCCGGCAATCATGACGGCGTCGTTATCGGCAGTCATGTATTCTGGTAGGCGATAAGGATAGAAGAGAGGGAGGTCTGCGGCTGCAGCCCCCTCTTTTTCCATGTTTACGCTTGCTAGAAAATGCGTAATATAGTAAGATAGATTAGAATGTAAAAACGTGATCTTTCACGTATCCGTGCATAGATCATACGAAAGGAGGCGGAGCGGATGATTCATTGGGATATGGCGGTCGTATGGCTGCTGGTCGTTGTGGTCGCCCTCGCGATAGAGATCGTTACGCTGGGCCTTACCTCTATCTGGTTCGCGATCGGGGCGGTCGCGGCGACGCTCGCAGCGCTTTTCAGAGCGCCGCTCTGGGCGCAGAATACGGTGTTTGTCGCAGTTTCCCTGCTCTTACTGATCTTTACAAGGCCGATCGCGGTAAAATATTTTAATAAGGACAGAGTAAAGACCAATGCGGAGAGCATGATCGGGAGGCAGGCGATCGTGATCAGCGAGATCGACAATCTGTACGGAGCCGGCCAGATCACCGTGAACGGGCAGGAATGGAGCTCGCGTTCTGCGGAGGATAACAGAAAGATCCCGGTCGGGACGGTGGTCGAGATCGTCGCTATTTCCGGCGTGAAGCTGATTGTAAAGGAAAAAAGAGAGGAGAATTAAGATGAGTGGACTGATTATATTGATCTTGTTTTTTATCGTTCTGATGGCGTTGGCGTCGAGCATCCGCATCGTGCCGCAGGCGTACGCCTATGTGGTGGAGCGTCTGGGCGCGTATCAGGGAAGCTGGGCGGTAGGCGTTCATTTCAAGCTGCCCTTTATCGACAAGGTTGCAAAGAAGGTGGTCTTAAAGGAACAGGTCGTAGATTTTGCGCCCCAGCCGGTGATCACAAAGGATAACGTTACCATGCAGATCGATACGGTGGTATTTTTCCAGATCACGGATCCTAAGCTGTTCGCTTACGGGGTCGAGAATCCGATCATGGCGATCGAAAACCTGACCGCTACGACGCTGCGTAATATCATCGGCGAGATGGAGTTAGATCAGACGCTGACCTCCCGCGAGGTCATCAATACGAAAATGCGCTCTTCGCTAGATATCGCGACCGACCCGTGGGGGATCAAGGTAAACCGTGTGGAGCTGAAAAATATCATTCCGCCGGCGGCGATCCGCGACGCGATGGAGAAGCAGATGAAGGCGGAGCGGGAGCGCCGGGAAGCGATCCTGCGCGCGGAAGGCGAGAAGAAATCCACGATCCTTGTCGCGGAGGGACGGAAGGAATCCGCGATACTGGAAGCGGAAGCGGAGAAGCAGTCGGCGATCCTGCGCGCCGAGGCGCAGAAGGAGAAAATGATCCGCGAGGCGGAAGGCGAGGCGGCGGCGATCCTCAAGGTGCAGCAGGCGACGGCGGACGGCCTGCGCTTTATCAAGGAGGCCGGCGCGGACGAGGCCGTACTGCGCTTAAAGAGTCTGGAAGCGTTTGAGAAGGCGGCGGACGGCAACGCGACGAAGATCATCATTCCTTCGGAGATACAGTCGCTCGCGGGGCTGGTGGCTTCGGTAAAGGAGATCGCGGCGAAATAGGGAAAGGTACAAGGGACAAATGGACTTAAAAGGACGAGATTTTCTAAAGCTGCTGGATTTTACGCCCGAGGAGATCCTATATCTGCTCGATCTGGCGGCGGAGCTGAAAGAGAAAAAGAAAAAAGGGATACCGGTGGACGTTCTGCGCGGCAAAAACGTGGCGTTGATCTTTGAAAAAACCAGCACCAGAACGCGCTGCTCGTTTGAAGTGGCGGCGCACGATCTGGGCATGGGAACGACGTATCTGGATCCGCAGGGGTCGCAGATCGGCAAAAAGGAGAGTATCGCGGACACGGCAAGGGTGCTGGGCAGGATGTATGAGGGGATCGAATACCGCGGCTTCGGGCAGGAGATCGTAGAGGAGCTGGCCGAGTACGCGCAGGTTCCGGTCTGGAACGGCCTGACGAATGAATTTCACCCAACGCAGATGCTCGCGGATATGCTGACGATACGGGAACATCTGGGACGGCTTGGCGGCGTGCGTCTGGTGTATCTGGGGGACGCCCGTTATAATATGGGAAATTCCTATATGGCGGCTTGCGCGAAGCTGGGTATGCACTTTACGGCCTGCGCGCCGGCGGAGTATTTCCCGAATGAGGAGCTGTTTGAGGAATGCAGCAGGATCGCTCTGGAAACAGGCGGTTCGATCCTGCTCTGCGAGGATATCAAGTCGGCGGTGGCGGGAGCGGATGTGATCTGCACCGACGTATGGGTGTCGATGGGAGAGCCCGACGAGGTTTGGGAAAAGCGGATCGGCGACCTTTCTCCCTATCAGGTCAATCGGCATGTCATGGAGCTGGCGGGGCCGCAGGCGATCTTTCTGCACTGCCTGCCTTCTTTCCATGATCTGAATACCGCGATCGGGAAAGAGATCAAGGAGCGCTTTGGTATCGACGAGATGGAAGTGACCGACGAGGTATTTGAATCGGAGCAGTCCGTCGTATTTGACGAGGCGGAGAATCGGATGCATACCATTAAGGCCGTTATGGCTGCAACGCTGGGAGCGGAATTTTGAAAACGGAAATTTTAAGAATGCTCCGGCAGCGGGAAGATTATGTTTCGGGGCAGGAACTATGCGACCGCCTTGCCGTATCCCGCACGGCGGTCTGGAAGGCAATCGGCGCGCTGCGGGAGTCGGGGTACGTGATCAGCTCCCAGCCGCATAAGGGATACCGTCTGGAAGAGACGCCGGATATCCTCTCTAAGAGCGAGATCGAGAGCCGTATGCAGACGCGGTGGCTTGGGAGGAACGTCGTTTATTTTGACGAAACGGATTCCACCAATACGCAGGCGAAACGTCTGGCCGAAAGGGGCGCGGCGGAGGGGACGCTGGTCGTGGCCGATATGCAGACCGGCGGAAAGGGCCGGAGGGGGCGCTCGTGGCGGCAGAGCCCGGGGGAGATGATCGCGATGACCTTTCTCCTGCGCCCGGCTTTCTCGCCGGATAAGGCGTCTATGCTGACCCTGCTCGCGGCGCACAGCACGGCGGATGCGATCGAGAAGCTGACGGGGCTTCCTGCCCAGATCAAATGGCCGAACGATATCGTGATAAACGCAAGGAAGGCGGTTGGGATCCTGACGGAGATGAGCCTGTCCGTAGAACAGGGCAGTATCGATTATGTCGTTGTGGGGATCGGGATCAATGTCAATACCCGCGATTTCCCAAAGAAGCTTGCGGACACGGCGACCTCCCTGTATCTGGAATCGGGCAGCCGGGTAGGAAGGAGCGGCCTGATCGCGGAGACGATGCGCCGTTTTGAGCCCGCCTATGCCCGCTTTCTGGAAACGGAGGATCTGACGGGGATACAGGACGATTATAACGAAAGGCTCGTCAGCCGGGATAGGGAGGTGCGGGTATTGGATCCTAAGGGCGCGTATACCGGCATTTCCCGAGGAATAGACCGGCTCGGCGAGCTGAGAGTCGAACGAGAGGACGGCAGTATCGTAAATGTGTATGCCGGAGAAGTGTCTGTGAGAGGACTGTATGGATATGTGTGAGGAACGGATGGTATTGTGCGGCGCGAATGCCTATGAAAGGAAATATTATTATAACGAACGCTTCCGGCAGATCCCGCAGTCCGTTCAGGACGAGCTGCACATCATCTGCGTGCTGTTTACCGAAGAGGTGGGCGGTATCTTTAAGATCGTATTTGAACCGGACGGGGGCGTGTCGCTGGAGACGGAAGCGGAGGAGGACGACATCTATTACGACGAGATCGGGAGCGGGCTGTTGGTGAAGGAGATACGCAGGAAGCGGGAAGAGCTGCTCCAATCCCTGAGCCTGTACTATCGGGCGCTCATCTTAAAGGAAGATATGTCGCAATTACTGGAGGAGGAAGCGTGACGCGCAGGGAAAAGGCGGTACGCGCAAGAGAAAATGCTGTTGGTCGTAGACGTAGGGAACACAAATATCACATTCGGCGTATATGAAGGAAGAGAACTGAAAAAGAGCTTTCGGATCACGACAAAGATACCGCGCACTTCCGACGAATTTGGAATCTCCATGATGGAGCTTTTGCGGATCCATTCCATTTCCGTTCAGGATATCGGAGGGATCAGCATGGCGAGCGTCGTTCCGAATATCATGCACGCCCTGACGGGCGCGATGGTGAAATATTTCCATCAAAAGCCCCTGATCGTGGGGCCGGGGGTAAAGACCGGCATTAAGATCGCGGGAGAGAATCCGCGTTCCGTCGGGGCCGACCGTATCGTGGACGCCGTGGCGGCCTATGAAAAATACGGCGGGCCGGTGCTCGTGCTGGATTTTGGGACGGCGACGACCTATGACCTCGTGCGCGAGGACGGCAGCTTCAGCGAGGGCGTGACGGCTCCGGGGCTGCGGATCTCCTTAATGGCGCTGTCTCAGGAGGCGGCCAAGCTGCCGGAGGTGGAAATCCGAAAGCCCAAGTCCATTCTGGCGCAGGAGACGATATCCAGTATGCAGGCGGGACTGGTATACGGACAGATCGGCGCGACGGAATATATCATCAGACAGGTGAAAAAGGAGACGGGCTATGCGGATCTGAAGGTTGTCGCGACCGGCGGTCTGGGAAGGATGATCTCGGAGGAGACGGATACGATCGATATCTACGACAGCGCGCTGACCCTAGACGGGCTGCGTATCCTGTATGAGAAAAATATAGACGGCACGGGAAAAAAGCGATGAAGGAATGTAAACTGCGAAAGCTGCAGATCGGCGATGTGACGCTGGATAATAATATCATACTGGCTCCTATGGCAGGCGTAACGGACCTGCCTTTTCGTTTGCTCTGTGCGCAGGCCGGAGCGGGAATGGTCTGTATGGAGATGATAAGCGCCAAAGCGCTCCATTACCATAATAAGAATACGGACGCCCTGTTGGAGATCCATCCGAAGGAGGGCAAGGTGTCCCTGCAGCTTTTCGGCTCCGACCCGGATATCGTCAGTGAAATGGCGAAAAGGATCGAGGAGCGGCCCTTCTCGATACTGGATCTGAATATGGGCTGTCCGGTGCCTAAGGTGGTGAAGAACGGGGAGGGATGCGCGCTGATGAAGGATCCCGTTCTGGCGGGCCGGATCATCGAAAAAACCGTCAGGGCGCTGCATAAGCCGGTGACGGTAAAGATACGCAAGGGATTTGACGAGAACTGTATCAATGCGCCGGAGCTGGCGCATATCGCGCAGGAGTCGGGCGCCGCCGCGGTGGCCGTGCACGGCAGGACGAGAGAGCAGTATTACAGCGGAAGGGCGGACTGGGACAGCATACGCCGCGTAAAGGAAACGGTGCGTATCCCCGTCATCGGCAACGGCGATGTGACGGACGGGGAATCCGCGCGGCGGCTTATGGAAGAGACGGGCTGCGACGGGGTGATGGTCGGACGCGCCGCAAGGGGGAACCCGTGGCTGTTTCAACAGATAGGCGTTTATCTGGAAACGGGCGAAATACCGGAAAAACCCACGGCGGCTATGGTAAAGGAAACGGTGCTGCGGCATACGGCCCTGCAGATCGCATACAAGGGGGAGAGCATGGGGGTACGGGAAATGCGCAAGCATGTGTCGTGGTATACGGCGGGATATCCGCATTCCGCCAGAATCCGCCAGCTGGTCAATCAGGCGGAGAGCCTAGAGGAACTGAAAGAGACGATGGATATTCTGTGGCAGTGAGCATATACTGCAATATGGAAAAGATCATTTACGTCTATACGCAGCCAAAGAGGAAGGAAAAGGGCGGAGCGCTGGGGTATCTGCGAAAGCGATTCTGCCTGCCGTGGCCGGTCGCCTGCCAGAAAGGCGTTTTTTTGGATATGCCGCTGGGCGCTTATGCGGTCGGGGGCGTCAGCGCCGCCGAGATCAGAAGGCTGTTAGAGGGGAAAGGGGAGACGGGGCGCGGACGCCTTCGGCTTGCACGGACCCTAAGGGGGATCAAAAGGCGGATACAAAAGGAAAACGGGCGCGGTGTGGCGGAACGCGCCCTGCTCCTCTATGAATGGGACGATTGGGAGATCCCGCTGGAGCTGGCGCTGCGTTTCTACCGGTTCTGCCAAAACGATAATCTCTTCGTCCTGCGGGCGGAGCAGCTGATCCTGTTAGACGGCTGGGAGGAGGCGGAAAATGAGAGGGATCCCTTTGACTGGCGGCGGGAAGCCGAGAGAGGGAATGAAAGATCGGAGATACCGTTCCTTTTTGCGGTATACCAGAGCTATAATTATGTAACGGTCGTGACCAAAAGGCCGGAGGCATGGCGGGAGCTGGAGGAAGAGGCGTATGAGGAATACGGGCTTTCGATACGCTGCGTAAACGACGACAGAAATCTGATGTTCCGCGAGAAGAAAACACTGATCGTAGATATGGGCGGACGCTGCGCGGACTGCTGTCGGAATTTCCCTAAGGAAAGCATATATATGGATCTGCATGAAACGCCGTCAAAGCGGCATGGGCTCTTGGTAAAATGCGGGAAGCTTCCCCGCCTGTCCCTGCACAATGCCCTTGACACTATATTGGAAGATACGGTATAATCTCGACGGAGATTTGTCTGCACTATGGATATCGGGGCGCACGGCAAAGACAGGTCCTGATCGTAAGAAATGATGATGATAAGAAAACAAGAAATCAGGCGGAAAAAAGATTGCGATATGGAGAGGTGGCGCACATCATGGAAGAAAAAAAGAACATATTGACGTATGAAGGCCTGCGGAAATATGAGGACGAGCTGCATGAATTGAAGGTCGTAAAGCGTCAGGAGGTCGCGCAGAAGATCAAAGAGGCCAGAGAGCAGGGCGATCTGTCCGAGAACGCGGAATACGATGCGGCAAAGGATGAACAGCGGGATATTGAGGCGAGGATCGAGGAGCTTGAGAAGATCCTGAAAAACGCCGAGGTCGTTGTGGAAGACGAGGTCGATCTGGACAAGATCAATATCGGCTGCCGCGTCAAGATTCTGGATCTGGAATACAGCGAGGAGCTGGAATATAAGATCGTTGGCTCTACCGAGGCGAACAGCCTAAAAGGGAAGATCTCGAACGAATCGCCGGTAGGAAAGGCGCTGATCGGCAAAAAGATAGGAGACGTTATCGAGGTGGAGACACAGGCCGGCATATTGGAATATAAGGTGCTGGAGATACAGCGCAGCAATTAAGAGGAGTGGAAACGTGGGAGAGACACACAATAAGCCGCAGGAACAGGATATCGGGCAGCTGCTCAAGATTAGAAGAGAAAAGCTCGCGGCGCTTCAGGAGAACGGGAAGGATCCGTTTCTTATTACAAAATATGACGTAACGCACCACAGCGCGGATATCAAGGAGCAGTTTGAGAAGCTGGAGGGAGAACGGGTATCCGTCGCCGGACGCATTATGTCCAAGCGCATCATGGGAAAGGCCTCCTTCTGCAACATTCAAGATCTGAAGGGCAGTATCCAGTCCTATGTGGCAAGGGACAGCATAGGGGAGGAAGCCTATGCGGATTTTAAAAAGTACGACGTAGGGGATATCGTGGGGATCGCAGGAACGGTCTTTAAGACTAAGACGGGGGAGATCTCCGTTCATGCGGATAATATGACGCTGCTGTCAAAAAGCCTGCAGATCCTGCCGGAAAAATATCACGGACTGGTGAATACGGATATCCGTTACCGGCAGCGCTATACGGATCTGATCATGAACGAAGAGGTAAAGGATACCTTTATCAAACGTTCCAAAGTGATCAGCGCGATCCGTAACTATCTGGACGGCGAGGGCTTTATAGAGGTAGAGACGCCGATGCTGGTATCCAATGCGGGCGGCGCGGCGGCAAGACCGTTTGAGACGCATTTCAACGCGCTGGATCAGGATTTTAAGCTCCGTATTTCCCTAGAGCTTTATTTAAAGAGGCTGATCGTGGGCGGTCTGGAACGGGTGTATGAGATTGGCCGCGTGTTCCGCAATGAGGGACTGGATACGAGGCATAATCCTGAATTTACCCTGATGGAATTGTATCAGGCCTATACGGATTATAACGGTATGATGGATCTGACGGAGAATCTGTACCGTTATGTGGCAAAAGAAGTGCTCGGCACGACGACCATCACCTATAAGGGGATAGAGATGGATCTCAGTAAGCCGTTTGAACGGATCACGATGGTGGACGCCGTAAAGAAATATGCGGGCGTTGATTTTCATGCCATCACGACGCTGGAGGAAGCGAGAGCCGCGGCGAAGGAAAAAGGGATCGAGTATGAGGAACGCCATAAAAAGGGCGATATCCTGAATCTCTTCTTTGAGGAATTTGTAGAAGAGCACCTGATCCAGCCGACCTTTTTAATGGATCATCCGGTGGAGATCTCGCCGCTGACAAAGCGTAAGCCCGGGCAGCCGGATTATGTGGAGCGGTTTGAGTTTTTCATGAACGGCTGGGAGATGGCGAATGCCTATTCCGAGCTGAACGACCCGATCGACCAGAGGGAACGCTTTAAGGCGCAGGAAGAGCAGTTCGCGCAGGGCAACGAGGAAGCGAACCATACCGACGAGGATTTCCTAAATGCGCTTGAGATCGGTATGCCTCCGACGGGCGGGATCGGATACGGGATAGACCGCATGGTAATGCTGCTGACGGATTCGCCCGCGATCAGGGACGTGCTGCTGTTCCCGACAATGCGAACAGTCGATTAAAAAGTCCAGTAAAATCAAGGGTTTGCGGTATTTGAAGTTGCGAACTAC